>JAYEHB010000431.1:0-19239 GCA_034659375.1 Thermodesulfobacteriota bacterium | reverse complement strand
AATTGCTAATTCATAATTCATAATTCATAATTCATAATTGCTAATTCATAATTTTCAATTTTCAATTTTCAATTTTCAATTAATTGTTAAGCCTGACCCCTCCCTCATGGGCATCACATCACATTGGCATTAAAGTCTCCGCTTCCAATAATTTCCAGGGCATCGGCAACCTTTATCCAGTTTTCCACGGTGTAAGAGAGACCCTGTACACTGGAAAATGCCTTGTATCTTTTTTTGATATATTCAGCCGCAATGCTCTCGCTGGAATCATCATATTCAAAGATTGAGAATGCTCTTATATCCTGCCCTTCTTCATTGAATACATAGGTCTCCCTGATTTTGACCTCCGCTGGAGGTTCTGGAAGGGTGGTATAGCATTGAGCAACTTTTTCTGATACATCCTGGGAAAATTTAATGTAACCAAATTTTATCATCCTGGTCTCCTTTGTTTTCTTTGTTTTTAATATAATAGATCTGTTTCAAAGTTCAATGTTGCAAAATAGTCATCTGTTGTCTCTTCTCTTCTGATCAGCTCGATTTTTCCATCCTGCCTTAAAAGAAGTTCCTTGGGCCTTAAATTTCCATTGTAATTAAAACCCATGGCATGGCCGTGTGCTCCTGTGTCATGGATGATCAAAAGATCACCTTCTTCTGTTTTTGCAAGTTTTCTCTGTACAGCAAATTTATCTATATTTTCGCATAAGGAGCCAACAACGTCAACAACCTCTTTATTTTTTGACTCTTCTTTATTAAAAATATGTATATGGTGGTATGCTTCATACATACCGGGCCGCATCAGTGCTGACATTGATGCATCAACACCTGTATATTTTCTGTATATATCTTTGTGGTTTATAATCGTTGTCACAAGAGCTCCATGGGGACCTGTCATGTATCTTCCGCTTTCCATGAATAGTTTTGGTGCCCACCCCCTGTCCTGCCTGAATTTTTTTATAAGTTCTTCTGTCTCTTTTCCCATGGAATCAATATCAATTTCCTTTTCCTCAGGTTTGTAGGGTATTCCAAGTCCTCCTCCTATATTGATAAACTCAAATTCAATGCCCAGAGATTCTGAAATATGACTGATCATATCAAGAATCATGCGTGTTGTTTCAACCATGTATTCATAGTTGAGTTCATTGGATGCAAGCATTGTGTGCATGCCAAAGCGTTTAGCTCCTCTTGTTATGGCATGTTTGTAGGCATCGGTTATCTGGCTGTGGCTTACACCGTATTTTGATTCAACAGGGTTGCCTATTATTTTGTTTCCTTTGCGCCTTGGACCTGGATTATATCTGAAACATACAAGTTCAGGCATTTTGGGTATTTTGGTAATAAGGGATGTATCATCAATGTTGAGAATAACTCCTCCATTGGCAGCAGCCGTGTTAAACTGCTCTCTGTTTGTATTATTGGAGGTAAACATGATATCATCTCCTGTGCTTCCAATACTTCTTGCAAGAAGTATTTCAGGAGAGGAACTGCAGTCAAACCCAAATCCCATCTCTTTCATGATTTTCATGATAAAAGGATTGGGAAGAGCTTTGACGGCAAAGTATTCTTTGAATCCATCAAGGCCTGAGAATGCATTCTTTAGACGATTACCTGTCTCTTTAATACCTGTTTCATCGTATATGTGAAAAGGTGTTCCAAAATGTTTGACAGCTTTCTTTAAAACAGGTGATAGTCTCTGTTTAAAATCATCTGACATGGGCATGATTTGTCTCCTTAATTATTAATTGTTTTTGAGATTTTCAGTCAATGGGAATTTTAGCAGTCTCCTTAAGGGTAGAGAGGCTGATAAGGGTTTTTACAGATTTAACTTTTTCCATGGAAATTATTTTTGTGCTTAGCACCCTTTGAAGCTCTGCAATATCTGCGGTCCTCAATTTAACCATAAGGCAGTCTTCTCCTGCAAGATAATGTATCTCCTGTATTTCATCTATTTCGGCTAATTTTTCTCCTGTACTTTTTATGGCTGAAATTTCTTTTAGCTGGATCTGTATGAATGCAACCAGGGATTTTTTAAATTGTTCAGGGTTGAGACGTACTTCATATCCTTCAATGATCCCGCAGACCTCAAGTTTTTTTATACGTTCAAGAACCGCTGAGGGTGCCATTTTAATTTTTCTGGCAATTTCAACATTGGGTATCCTTGCCTTGTGTTGAAGAATTTTAAGAATTTTAAAATCGGTTGAATCCATTGCGGCCTCATTTTGTATTGCTATATAAGTTTTTTTATGTCTGATAATTAACAGGATAGGCTATTTATATTCGTAAAGAAAAGTAATGTCAAGAATATAATTCTGAAAAATGTTAATCTTCCAGATTTATATTCAGATCTCCTCTGTTTGTTTGTCCATGATATGCACAATCCTAACCTGGGCAAGCCGGAATATAGCCTGAAGGTCACACGCAACCTGAAGGTCACACGCAAAAGGATTTTTTAATTCTCGTGCCAAAAAAACACGAAAATAAGAATTAAGAAACTAAAGTAGAAGTGATAAGATTAATTTATTTTGCATTGATAAAATAAATGTTGTAGTGTAAAGAATAATTTAGGATATTTTGATTTTAACCATTTGTAATAGTATATTAACGGTTTGCGGATAATAGTGTATGACAGATAGCAGTAAAAATACAATTCTTGTGGTGGACGATGAAGAGGGGATTCTCGAAATTTCAGGAGATTACTTTGAGCGCAAGGGATATATAGTATATACAGCAAGAAACGGACAGGAAGCCCTTGAAGTCGTTGAGAATGTGGCCATAGGGTGCTGTTTTACAGATATTAATATGCCTGTGATGGATGGTTTGGAACTTGCTGAGAAGTTAAGGGAAAGGGATAATACTCTTCCTGTTGTTATTATGACAGGATTTCCTTCTCTTGAAAATACCATCAGGACTTTGAAAAATGGAGTTGTTGATTATCTGATCAAGCCTGTTAATCTTGAGCAGATGGAACTCTGTTTCAGGCGGGTAATGAGAGAAAGGAATCTCTTTGTTGAAAATCTTATCCTCAGAGAGGAAGTGGAACGGCAGCAACGTCTGAAAAAACTTAACAATGAACTTGTTGCAAGGGTTGATGAGGTCAACACATTAAACAGGATCATGGAGGATTTTTCTGTTTCAGATTCCAGCCATGAAATATTTCATAAAGTGGTTGAGTTGAGCATGGATGTTGTCAAGTCTGATGATGCCAATTTTTATATATATTTGGAACAGGACTCTTCTGTTGTTTCCATTGCCCATGCAGGCAATAATGATGATGACCTGTTTGAATTCTCAAAAGAATTTGTTCTTGATGTTATTAATGATGATAAACCGTGTCTTGTTGCAGAGGCTGCGGGTAAAAAAGGTATTCCTGAAAATGTTCTTTCTTTGATGGTTGTGCCTTTAAAGATCAGGGAAAAGAGTTTTGGAGTGGTAACGGCTTCAGTGGTTAAAGGTATAAGAAGATTTTCCAGTAAAGATATTTATTACATGAATTTTATCACTCAAAAGGCTGCATCAGCCATTGAGAATATTGCACTTTACGAAAATATATATGATAACCTTTTTTCAACTCTTTATGCCTTTGTTGCAGCTTTAGAGGCAAGAGATCCATATACGAGAAAGCATTCAACAAGGGTTGCAGGCCTTGCCCATTTAATTGGTAAAGAGATGGGATGCTCAGATGAAGAGCTGGATGTGCTCAATTTTGCAGGTCACCTCCATGATATAGGTAAAATGGGAATCAGAGACGATATTCTTTTAAAGCCCGGCAGACTTACAGATGAGGAGTTTGAAAAAATAAAGGAGCATCCTGCCATTGGTGCTGATATTATAGGTAAACTTGGGCTCTGGGATAGAGAGCAGGAGATTATCAGGCACCACCATGAATATTTTGACGGCACAGGGTATCCTGATGGATTGAAAAAAGATCAGATACCACCTCTTGCAAGAATTCTCAGCGTTGCTGATGCCTTTGATGCAATGGATTCTGACCGTGCCTATAGAAAACGCATGGATAAAAAGAAAATCATTGATATTATTAAGAGGTGTAGTGGTACTCAGTTTGATCCGGTTGTGGTTAAGGGGTTTTTAAGTGTTGCAGAACAGTCCTGGCCGGATGAATTTTAATAGCTTGTGAAGCTTTAAAAAGTGTGGTAGCTTTTTATATGAAATTTAAACAGGATACCTTGAAACGTTAAATTATAATATGGAGTAAGTCTGCCATGGAAACCAATAATAAGGACGAGAGACGCAGGCATACAAGAGTAGACTTTTTAACCAGAATAGTTTTAAAGTCAAAGGATTTAGAAATTGTTGCAAAGGGGAGCTCTAAAGATTTAAGCCTTAAAGGTGTTTTTTTTAATACAGAGGAAAAACTCGCAAAAGGCTCAAAAGTAAGTGTTAAAATTATTCTGTCAGGTGGTGATGAAGGTATCGAACTTGCCATGGAATCCATTGTTGCCAGAGTTGAGGAACATGGACTTGGACTAAAATTTCAAACAATGGATCTTGACAGTTATACCCATCTTAAAAATATTGTGCTGTATAACAAAGAGGATTCTGATGAAATTTGATTCTCAACGCAAAATACAGGGGGGTGCAATATGGATGTAGCTTTAATTAATCCGTTTGTTACTGCTACAACCAATGTGCTTGAGACAATGGCTTTTGTAGAGGTTGATGCCGGAAAACCATATCTGAAAAAGGATAACATTGCAAAAGGTGATGTTACAGGCGTTATTGGGCTTACCGGGGTTGCAAATGGAACAATTGCCGTTACTTTTCAGGAAGAGTGTATTTTGAAAATAGTTTCAAATATGTTTGGTGAAAAGATGACTGAATTGAACCATGAGATTGCAGATGCTGTGGGGGAATTGACAAATATGATTTCAGGTCAGGCAAGAAAGGAACTTGAAGAGCTTGGGAAGGTGTTTAAGGCTGCTATTCCGTCTGTTATTACAGGGAAAAATCACAGTATTACTCATTATACCAAGGGGCCAAAGATAGCAATTCCTTTTAATACTGAAAATGGCGGGTTTACCATTGAGGTCTGTTTTGAAAGATAATGAACAGGTTAATCAGGAATGAGGAGGTTTTAGGTAATGGATACATCCATTAAGGTTTTGATTGTGGACGATTTTGCAACCATGCGCCGGATTCTGAAAAATATTTTAAAACAGATTGGATTTAAGAATCTTCTTGAGGCTGATGATGGCACAACTGCCCTTGAGGTTATGGAGAAACAGGTCGTTGATCTTGTTATTTCCGACTGGAATATGCCTAAAATGACAGGCCTGGAACTATTGAAAACAATCAGAGCTGACAAGCAGTATGCCAGAGTTCCGTTTCTGATGGTTACTGCAGAGGCCCAGAAGCAGAATGTTATTGAAGCTGTTCAGGCTGGTGTTTCAAATTATGTTGTCAAGCCTTTTACTGCTGAAGCTATTTCAGAGAAGTTAGGTAAAATTTTAAAATAATGCCTTTATGCCTGTCTGTAATAGGAAAAGATGTGCAGAGTATATGACAGTAGAGTTGAGAAAACCAGAGTTTATCTGTGATGAAATTATAGGTAAAAGCAGCGGAATAAGTGGTGTCTTTGACAGTGTAAGAAAAGTTTCTGTTTCAGATTCATCTGTATTGATTACCGGGGAGAGCGGAACCGGAAAGGAGCTTGTTGCCAGGGCGATATGCAAAAATGGTCCAAGAGCTTGCGGCCCAATGGTTGTTATCAATTGTGGTGCAATTCCTGGTGAACTTCTTGAAAGCGAGCTTTTTGGCCATGAAAAAGGTGCATTTACAGGTGCCCACAGATCACGTATCGGAAGGTTTGAGCTTGCAGAAAAGGGGACTGTCTTTCTTGACGAGATAGGTGACATGAGTCCTGATCTTCAGGTAAAGCTTTTAAGAGCTCTTCAGGAACGTAGAATAGAGCGTGTGGGCGGCTCTGGCAGTATTGATGTGGATATACGAATTATCTCGGCCACTAATAAGGATCTTGCCACAGCCATGGAAAAAAAAGTTTTTCGTGAAGATCTTTTTTACAGGTTAAATGTGGTTCCCATTCATATACCTCCGTTGCGTGAACGAGTTGCAGACATTCCTCTGCTCATGGAGCATTTTCAGCAGAAACTCATGAAGAGGATGCCTGGCTACAAAATAAAAGAGTTTTCTGATTCAGCAATGGATTTTCTTACAGGGTATCCATGGCCTGGGAATGTCAGGGAACTTGAAAACCTCATGGAGCGCATTTCTGTACTGGTGGAAAAAGATGTTGTAGCTCCTTCTGATCTTCCTGATCATATCAGGATGAATCCTTCCATTACCGGCTTGCCGGCTGTATCCACACTTTTTGAAAAGGGTGTCGGGTTTCATGAAGCTGTGGAACAGTTTCAGAAAACATTGATATCCTATGCCCTTGACCAGACCAATTGGGTAAAGGCCAGGGCTGCAGATCTTCTTAAGATGAACAGAACCACGCTTGTTGAAAAGATCAAAAAAATGAGTATTGAACCTGAGCAGGAAGGACCGTTGCTATGACCAGAATATGGTTATCTGGTGCTTTTCATCTCTTTTCTATTCGTTAACGTCAGTCAATAACAAAAACCTGATTCCGTTCTGACAACAATAACACAAACCTGATACTGTTTTAACGAAACTCGGTAAAAACTGGATCATCGAATTCTAATCGTTATTTTCTTATTCTCTTATTCTCTTAATTTTTTGTTTCTTGTTTCTTGTTTCTTGTTTCTTGTTTCTTGTACAGGTGGTACAGTAATTGCAAGTTGTGTTGATATTAAAAGCTGGCTTTGCCTCTTTTGACAGATTACTGCAAAAGCATTGGGCTTTGCGTCTTGGATTTTAAATAATTTAATAATACGGTATCTTTTACAATGAAACTAATTATTAAACATAAATTTGGACAGTTCATTTTTTCCGGTTTTAAGTATCAAGTTTCAGGTTTTTTCTTTCTGGTACTCCTCTTTTTTTATTCCGGGCAATGTGTGGCAGCAGAGGCGCTGCTGAAAAAGGTGGTGATTAAAGAAAATCCAGAGTCTGTAAGACTTTATGTGACACAAAAGATTCCTTCAAAGGTTATCAGGGTTGATAGCCGCGAGGTCTTAATAGCCTTGAAAAATATCAGTGCCAGGAGAGGAATAGAGATAAAAGGCAGACCAGGGGGGCTGATAAAAAATATTGCAGTTGAGACTCTTCCAGGCGGTGTCCTGGCCCTTGTTGTAACAGGTAACCGCAATTTTAAGGATGTTAAATCAAACTGGAACAGCTCCGGTTTGACTTTTACTATAAGGTTTGAAGAGAAAAAGATTGCAAAGGTAAAGCAGACGGCTCCTGCCAAGGCTTCCCCAAAGAGTGATTCCAGGAAAAAGGATCAAAAGAGTCAAGTTTTTGACACTGAAAAAAAGATTTCTTCTGTAAAGCAAAAGGCTGTTAAAGATATCTATACGGCTGAAAAAGGGGAGCTTGCACCTGTAAAGAGAGAGAAGAGTCTCTTTGCCGGAGATACCACAGATCTGCTTTTTGTGGCTGATGTGTCAGGGTGTAAATCAAAAGAGATGACCAGTGCTGTCAGATTTTTAAAAAAGGGGTTGTGGCAAAATGCTTTTGACAATTTAAATATTCATGTTGATCAAAACAGTCAGGCATGTCGTAACCAGGCTTTTTTCCTGAGGGCCTATGCATATTTAAGGCTTATTGAAAAGGATGATCATGAAAGTCTCCTTAAGGCTGCAGCTCTTTTTAATGAGGCTCTTATTGCATATCCTGACTCAAGGCTTGCTCCTTTTGCATTTGCATCTTTAGGCAAGATTAATGCGTTTTTAAAAAATGATGCTGTTGCAGAAGGATATTTTTCCATTGTCAGGGATGAATTTATGGAGTATCCAGGCCTTCCTGAGATCTTTTATTATCTTGGAAAAATTTATGGGGAAAAGGGATATGCTGAAAAATCGCTTAAATATTTTGAAAAAGTTTTTAAAGTTTTTCCTGAAAATACCTATACTGTTGACGCAGGTATAGGATTTGGCAAAGCATTATATAAAAAGCGGCATTATATTGATTCTTTGAATATTCTTTCCCATCTTATAAAATCAAATCCTGAAAAAGTATATGATTCATCTGAGCTTCTTTTAAGCATTGGAAATGCCAATCTAAAACTTGGTAAAAGCCTGGCTGCCCGTAAAAATCTCATAAGGGTCTGTAATCTTTTTCCCGGGGTTGAAGCAAAAGATATGATCATGAGCAGCATAGGAGATACCTATGCCTTAGAAAAGAATTTTAACAGGGCAATGGCTCTTTACAGACTTGTCCGGGAGAAATTTCCCGGTGGAGAAGGCTTTCTGGCAAGCTCCATGGGACTTGCCAGGTATCTGAAAGATATAGAGGAAAAAGAGAAACTCTATGGTATGATTAAACAGGATTTCCCCGAGCACAGGTTTGCCAGTGTTGCCATGATGAGGCTTGCGGAAATTTATGATAAAGCCGGTGAATATGCAAAATGCATCAAGGAGGTAGAAGATCTTCTTGCAACCCATCCACGGGGGTTAAGGTATGAAGCTGTCAAGCTTATGCAAAGGGCATATGAATCTCTTTTTGACAAACAGCTTAAATCTGATCAATACCCTGATATCTTACAGAGATATGAAGCTGAGCGTGTTTTGATAAACAGGATGGAGAGCAAAGAAATATTTTTAAGTGTCGGGCTTGCATATCTTAAAGCTGATCTTTATGAACAGTCCTTTAATCAGTTGATAAAGTCATATAAACAGTATAAAAGATCCAAAAGACCGCCTGAACTTCTTTTGGGACTTGGTATTGCAATGGATGAATCCCGACGGGATGATGACGCTTTAAAGGTTTTAAAGGGTTTTACAAAACGTTTTTCCGGTAATGATAAAACCTCTGATGCCCATGTTCGCAGGGGTGAGATCTTTTTTGAAAAAGATATGTACAAAAATGCAATAAAAGAGTTTACCTTAGCTTATAAGGCAGGTAAAGATCATCTTCAGAAAGGGAAGATACTTGCAAGAAAAGCCGGCGTATATAAAAAAGAGAATAAATGGGACAAAAGTTCGGCTCAGCTTGTCCTGGCTGTTAAGGAGTTTGCAGCCGCTTCAGGAACTAATTATCATGTACTTTCCAATGGTTACAGAGAACTTGGCAGGTCATATGTTAAACAGAATATGTATGTAAAGGGTGCCGAGGCTTTTACCACGGCTTTGAAGTTTTCCGGAAAAGCAGAAAATGCAGCTGAGCTTGAATTTGCCATTGGAGATGCATATCAAAAAGGGAATGTCTTAAAAAAGGCAAAAAAAGCTTTTGAGAATGTTATTGCCGCAGATGATTCCATCTGGGCAAGGCTTGCAAAAGAGCGTCTGGCCACCCTTGTGCTGGCACAAAAGGTTAAAAACTCATGAAGTACAGAGGTATGGTTTTATGCCTGTAGATAATATTCTGATTATACAGGAAAATCCAAGGGAGAGAATGCAGATTGCAGAATCTCTTGAAAATCTTGGGTTCCATGTGAATTCGGTTATGGATGGCTTTCAGGCTGAGTCTGCATGTTTGAAAAATGATTATAAAATGATAATTGCCGATTTCGGCACCCCCCAGTTTTCAGGTATTGATTTCCTTAAAAAAGTAAAAAAGAAGAGCCATGGGACAGAACTCCTTTTTGTTTCAGAAAACCCCGTTGTTGAGGATGCAGTGGATCTCATGAGGTGTGGTGCGTTTGATTTTATTGTCAAACCCCTTGATAAGGAACAGCTTGAACTGTGTGTACAAAAGGTTTTTGCAAAAACAGGTTCAAAGGTTCAGGAAAAAGACCATTCATTTTTATCCCGTAAATGTCGTTCATTTTTGCAAAAAAAGCCTGTGGAGATCATTACAAAAGACAGTGGCATGCATACTTTGCTGAAGATGGCAGCTCGTGTGGCAAATTCCAGTGCATCGGTTTTGATCCAGGGTGAGAGTGGTACAGGCAAGGAGCTTTTTGCAAGATATATCCATGAAAAGAGTAACAGAAAAGATATGCCTTTTGTGGCGGTTAACTGTGCTGCTCTGCCTGAAGCTCTTCTTGAGAGTGAACTTTTCGGCCATGAAAAAGGAGCTTTTACAGGAGCTGTATCAAAAAAACCGGGTAAATTTGAACTTGCAGATAATGGTACTCTTTTTCTGGACGAGATAACTGAAATGCAGCTTCATCTCCAGGCAAAACTGTTAAGGGTTCTCCAGGAAAATGTGGTTGACCGCGTGGGTGGTACCTATCCTGTTGATGTGGATGTAAGGATCGTTGCCACAACAAACAGGGATGTCAAAGAGGCAATGGAAAAAGGAGATTTCAGGCAGGATCTCTATTATCGTTTAAACACCATACCCATAGTTATTCCTCCTTTAAGATCCCGCCCGGGAGATCTTGAGCTTTTAAGTAAATATTTCATAAAAAAATACAATATTATTGACGCAAGAAATGTCAAAGCTCTGACAAAGGAAGCGTTTGATTTTCTTAGTTCCCAGAAATTTGAGGGTAATGTAAGAGAGCTGGAGAATATTATTCACAGGGCAGTTCTTCTTGCTGATAAAGAGAATATTGAACCAGAAGATCTTTTAATGGATGGTATTCCAGCAAATAAAGAGTCTTTGCCGGACCATGAGGCTTCTTCCTGTAATATGGAGCCGGGTTCATTAAGGAAAATGGAGGAGAAGATGATTTTTCATACCCTGGACAGCACAGAAGGCAATCGCACCCATGCAGCAAAAATACTTGGAATCAGTGTGAGAACCTTGAGAAATAAGCTTAATGAGTACAAGCAGGGTGGACGTTCTTAATACAAGCAGACGTTCCTGTCATCTTACCCGGAGGGGTCAGGCCTGACCCCGTTTTCGCATGACCCCGTTTTCGCACTAATGTACTTCAAGTGCCCGACCAGGCAAGGTGCAGTGCCCTGTGAACGCTTACAAAAATCTTATAGCGTTTCCCTGTAGCGGAAAGTCTTATCCCATCAGTTTTCATGGCATAAAAATTGCTTTATTATCTTTTTAAATGAAATATTGCCTAATACGCTGTCTTTTTTTCCAAGCTTCAGCCTGGGAATGAGAGTTTTATATCTTATTGTGCCCGTGGCAGTTATAAGGCAATGAAAAATAAGGAGGATAAGATGACTGATTCAAGAATATTTAACAGAACATACGAGGTACTCTCAAGCTCCCTTGATGTCTCTTCCCGCCGCCATAACCTGATAACCAGTAATATTGCAAATATGGATACAATCGGGTATAAACCTAAAGATCTTGATTTTAAAAAGACTCTTGATAAGGTGCTGGGCAATGGTAAGCTCGGTCCGGTTATGGAAATGACCAATAATAAGCATTTTTCAGGTGTTGATACTTCTGCTTTTTCAATAAATGGGAATTTAAGTGAGTCTGTTGATCTTCAGCATCTTGATTCAGTGGATATTGATACAGAGATGACACACCTTGTGGAGAATAATATTAAATACAGAACGACAACAGAGATGCTTTTGCGGAAGATGAATATTCTTCGCCATGCTATTCAGGAAGGAGGTAGATAGATTATGGATCTTTTAAATGCAATGAATGTTAGTGGAACAGCCCTTGCAGCCCATCGTACCAAGATGAACATAATAGCAGAGAATCTTGCAAATGTTGATACCACCAGAACCATTGAGGGCGGTCCCTATAAACGTAAAATGGTTGTTTTTGAAGGTCAGGCACTTGATAAGTTTAAAAGTGTTCTCCAGGAGAAAAGAGATGCTAATGAGGTAGCCAGGGTTGAATTTGCTCCCATTACCTTTAATTCAGATAAAAATAAGTATCAGGGTACCGGTACTAATGTTGCTGAAATAGTTGAATCCCAGGAGGACTTCCGGCTTGTTTATAATCCGGCCCATCCTGATGCTGATCCTGTTACAGGTTATGTTGCCATGCCCAATGTGGATCATCTGACAGAGGTTGCAGATATGATTGTTGCAAAAAGATCTTACGAGGCAAGTGTTACTGCTATGTCCAATACAAAGAGTATGATCTTAAAAGCCCTTGAAATAGGCAAATAACCGGCATACCCTAAAGGGCAGAAACTGGCCGGAGCATGGTCTTTGCTATCGGCACTAACGAAAAATGAAAGTTGATTGCTATATATGATAATCTCAATTGCAAAACATAGAATTAATTATGCTCGGGTACTTATATTTACCAGAAAAGGAGATTAAAATGAATAGAATAGAAAGTACTGGGAAACTTTCCCTTAAGACCCAGCCCCTTGCAAAGAGGCTTGAAACAAGGGATCTCTCTTTTGCTGATAGACTCAGCTCTGCTGTAAAGGATGTCAACTCCAGACAGAATATTGCTGATGACTCAATTGAGTCTGTGATCAAAGGTGAACTTGGTGTTCATGAGGGGATGATGGCCATTGGAAGGGCTGATACATCGTTAAAATTACTGGTTCAGGTCAGGGGCAAGGTTATGGAAGCGTATAAAGAGATAATACATCTACAGATTTAGAACCGGCACGGCCGGAGCGTGGTTACCGCATCGGCCACAGCAAAGTTAAAAAGTCTATCATTGCAGTCGTTTGGATGGATTTTCATATAAAAAATTAAAAGCACTGCGTGTGACCTTCAGGTTAGACTCTGGCTTGTCCAGGTTAGGGAAAAAATGCTATGAATCCGGTAATGGAACAGATAGTTACAATTTATAAAGATATGCCGCTGTCAAGAAAGATTGCCTTTGGAGTTCTGATTTTGATGATGGTGGCAGGTTTTACAGCAATGTTCATATGGGCAAACAAAACAGAGTTTAAGGCTGCCTATACTGGACTTTCTGAAACAGATGCCTCGGCAATTGTCTCAGCCCTTAAGGAGTCAAATACTCCTTACAGGCTTAAAGGTGAACAAGGGATTATTCTGGTTCCGGCAAGCCAGGTTTATGAAGTAAGGCTTGCCATGGCAAAGGAGGGGATTCCCAAGGGTTCCGGCATTGGATATGAAATATTTGATCAGACCGATTTTGGAACCACTGAATTTGTTCAGAAGATTAATAAAAAAAGAGCTATCCAGGGAGAACTTGCAAGAACAATCAGGGCATTTGATGAGGTAAAAGAAGCCAAAGTCATGATTGTTCTGCCAAAAGATTCAGTTTTTGTGGAAGAGACAAAAAAACCTTCGGCATCAATTCTTTTGGAACTTACATCTGATATTGACAAGGGAAAAGTTGCTGCAATTGCCCATCTTGTGGCATCTTCCATTGAAGATCTTACGCCCAAGCTTGTTACAATTGTTGATACTGCCGGCAGGATTCTTTTTGAAGGAAAATCTGAAGAGGAAAAGAGCCGCATTGAGGCTCGTAATCTTGCCGATGCCCAGTACAAGTACAAGGTAAGGTATGAAAAAAATATTGGCGATCGTATTCAGACAATGCTTGAAAGAATTGTGGGCAAGGACAAAGCCATAGTTCGCGTTACATCTGAGCTTGATTTCAGCACAAGCAGTGTAAATGAAGAGATTTATGATCCCTTTGAAAGGGAGACCACCTTTGTAAGAAGTAAAAAAATTCTTGCTGAAAATGCCAGTAAGCCTGTTGAACAGGCAGAAATTCCGTCAAGTGTGAATCCTGTTGTTCCGCCTGGGGGAACAGCAGGAACTCAGGGGCTTGAAACTATTAACAAGAAAAATGATACTTTAAATTACGAATTGAGCCGAAGAACCCTTCAGACTGTAAAGCCAATGGCTGTGTTAAAAAGACTTTCCGTTGCTGCTGTTATTGACGGGAAATATGAATATAAGACAGATGAGTCGGGTAACAGTGTCAGGGCCTATGTTCCAAGATCAAAACCTGAAATGAAGCAGTTTTCTGATATTGTTGTAAAAGCCATGGGGTATAGTGAAGCCAGGCAGGATCAGGTATCCATGGAGTGTTTCCCCTTTGCATCCATTGGTGAACTTGGAAAAGCCCAGCCTGAATTTACAGGATGGCGCATGGTTCAGAAAGAGTATGGAAGAACCATTGCCAATATTTTGCTGGTTCTTCTTTTGTTTCTTTTTGTGATCAGGCCCATAATCAAGACTGTAAAGGGAATAAAAGAGAGTGTTGATGATAAGGCCATGCCGGGAGCTGATGAGATGGGTCTGCTTGAAGATGGGTCCGGGGAAAAAGAACCTGAATTTACTGAGATGACAGCGGATGATCAGAAATATTATCTTGACTCCATGTCTGATCAGGAAAGGGATAATTTCATTACAGGCATGACTCCTGTACAAAAAGCAGCATACCTTGACAATTTGACATTATCTGAAAAAGCAGCCTATTATGCCGAAACTGATGTGGCAAAAACTGCAAACATTATTAAGGGATGGCTCGGTGAAGTTGAGGACAAAGAAAAGGAGAAGAATTAATGGCAGACACATCCATAGATCCGCAAAAGATGACAGGTGCACAAAAATCTGCGGTTTTCCTTCTCTCCATGGGTGAGGATTATGCATCAAAGGTGTTTGATAAAATGAATGATGTTGAAATCAGGGAAATTGCCTTTCAAATGTCAAATATTGATTATATCACCCCTGAGATGCTTGCAGCTGTTTCTTCTGCTTTTGTTGAGCAATTTGAGGGTGAAACCAAGCTGGTTGTTGAGGGTGGTTCTTTTTTTAAAAAGGTTATTTTAAAGAGTCTTGATAAAGATAAAGCCAATGCCATTTTTGAGGATGTTGAGAATAGAAAACGGGATCTTCCCTTTGCCTGGAGTAAAAATGTCAATATTGCTACTTTGGCTGGATATGTTGAGGGAGAGCATCCCCAGACCATTGCAATGGTTCTGGCTCATATGCCAGCGGAAATTGCAGCAGAGATTCTCATGGCTGTTCCCGATGATAAAAAGGGAGATATTGCCCTGAGGATTGCAAAACTCGGTCAGATTTCAGACGATGTTGTAAGGGATGTGGACAGAGCTCTCAAGTATGAACTCAGTGGTGCTGTGGGGCCTGGTGGTAAAGCTGGAGGTCTTCAGGTGCTTGTGGATATTATTAACGGGGTTGATAAGTCCACTGAAGATCTTGTTATGGAGCAGGTTGAAGAGGATAGTGCTGAAATGGCCAATGATATCAGAAATATGATGTTTGTATTTGAAGATATGGTCTCCATTGATGACCGTGCCATGAGGGAAATTCTTAAAAAGGTTGAAGGACAGCAGCTGACATATGCTCTTAAAACAGCCACAGAGGAGATGCAGGATAAGATTTTCTCCAATCTTTCCCAGAGAGCAGGTGAGATGCTTAAAGATGATCTGGATACCATGGGACCTGTACGTCTGGCTGAGGTTGAAGAGGCACAACAGGCAATAGTGCGTGCGGCAAAAGAGCTTGAGGCTGATGGAACCATAGCCCTTGGTGGTAAAGGAAAGGATGATGTTCTTGTTTAACCTGCTAATGGAAAATGCAATATGAAAAATGAGGATGCATGGCAGCCCCTTGATCCATTGTCTTTTTCCCAGTATGAAAAAGAGGGCCCCTTAAAAAATGGTAAAAACAGGGAGCCTGATTATAACCTTTTTAAGCTGCTTTACGAAAATTCAGTGTCTGGTGAGCCGGATATCTTTAAACCCATGTATGAACCAGAGAGCAGTTCTGGCAGTGTGGATGCTGATAAGGAGTTTAAACGTCTTTTTAGTGATTCAAAAAAAGAGAGTGGAGCTGTTGCTGAAAAAAAAGATATTAAGGAATCTGGTGATTCTGAGTCTCAGCCCGGGAGGGTGGAACCGGCTGATATAGAAGATGCTGGGCAGGATGAGCCTGTAATTGATAAAGAGTTTGCGGCAGGTTTTGAGCAGGGAAAGCAAGAGGGCTTTGATGCAGGCTTTGAACAGGGCAAAAAGGAAGGCTTTGAACTTGGAAAAGAGGAAGGGTTTGAACAGGGAAAAGAAGAAGGGTATGAACATGGAGAAAAAACAGGTGAGAAACAGGGGTATGAACAGGGTGAAAAAGAGGCAAAAGCAGATGGTGATGCAAAGGCTGTTGAGATAATAGCATCTCTGGAAGATATTTTTGTTAAAACTGAAAATAGCTGGAAAGAGTTTGTTAAAAGGTATGAAAATGAGATTATCTCTCTTATCTGTAAAATTTCTGAAAAAGTTGTTTTTGCAAAGGTTGAGATTGACGAGACCCTTGTCAGGGAATCGATATTCCATGCTCTGGAAAAACTACCCGAGCCAGAGGAGATTACTCTTCATGTCTCTTTTGACGATTATGAGTATGTTGAGATGATAAAAGAAGACTTTTTTGAAAAAATAGAGACTCTTACAACTGTTTCTGTTGTTTCAAATCCAGGAATAAAGCGTTGTGGATGCAGAATTGAGACTTCAAAGGCTGATGTTGAAACAGATATTGAATCAAGCCTTAATGCTGTTTTTTCAAGTATCACAAAAGCAGGGCTCCAATAACCGGCATGGCCGGAGCATGGTCATTCTCATCGGCCACAACAAACAATGAAACGCCATGATTTTAAATAGTTATACGGAGTTTTATATAATAACAGCTATGTGAAAATGGCTTACAATGAACAGTGAAATGTTGCTTATAAAAAAGCAGGCGGTTTATATATGAATAGTTCTATTGATTTTGATATGAAATGGGATAACTATTTTGATGCTGTTGATTCCTCTGATATTGTAAAGCCTGAGGGCCGAATTTCAAAAGTGGTGGGGCTTGTTGCAGAGGGTGACGGGTTAGGTCTTGGTATAGGCAGTCTCTGTATTATAAAAAATGATTACAAAGAGGATATCAGGGCTGAAGTAATTGGGTTTAGGGATGAAAAAGTTCTTTTAATGCCCTATGGCAGTATCAGGGGAATAAGTCCTGGAAGCAGGATCATTCCCCTTGCTGATACTCCCGAGGCAGATGTGGGTGATGCGTTCCTTGGCCGGGTAATAGACGGCATGGGAACTCCTCTGGACGGCCGGGGAGCAATTGAGTCTAAAATTAAGTATCCCCTTTATGGAAAACCAATTAATCCCATGAATAGAAAGTCAATTAAAGAATCCATGGACGTTGGAGTCAGTGCCATAAATACCATGACAACCCTTGGCCGGGGTCAGAGAGTTGCAATAATGGCAGGTTCGGGTGTGGGAAAGAGTGTTCTCATGGGCATGATGACAAAACATTCCATTGCTGATGTTACAGTTATCGGGCTCATAGGAGAGCGGGGCAGGGAGGTTAAGGATTTCATAGATGAGACCCTGGGAGAGGAGGGTATGAAAAGTGCTGTTGTTGTTGCTGCAACTTCAGACTCTCCTCCCCTTGTGAGAATCAGAGGTGCCTATCTTGCAACCACCATTGCCGAGTATTTCAGGGATCAGGGCAAAAATGTTCTTTTGATGGTTGATTCCATAACGCGTTTTGCCATGTCGTCACGGGATGTGGGGCTTGCTGCAGGAGAGCCTCCCACAACCAGGGGATATACCCCTTCCTTTTTTGTTCAGATTCCAATTCTTCTTGAGCGTGCAGGCTCTGTTGAAAACAGCGGTTCCATAACAGGGATTTATACTGTCCTTGTTGAGGGTGATGATCTCAATGATCCGGTTGGTGATACTGTACGTTCCATAGTTGATGGTCATATTGTTCTCTCAAGGGATCTTGCCAATAAAGGGCATTACCCGGCAATAGATGTTCTTGCAAGTGTTTCAAGGGTGATGCGTGATGTCTCAACCCCTGAGCATGTCAAGGTGAGGGAAAAAGCCATTGAGATTATTTCTGCGTACAGAGGTGCCGAGGATATGATCTCCCTGGGTGCCTATGTGGATGGTTCAGATCAAAGGATAGATCAGGCAAAAAAACTCATGCCGGCAATTGATGGGTTTTTAAAGCAGGATATGGAGAGAAAAAGTGAGCTTAACCTTGGAGTTTCCGAGCTTGCAGGGATTTTAAATATGAAATCAAATTCCAGGAAAAAGAGATGAAAAGGTTTAGTTTCAGGCTTCAATCTCTATTGAACTACAGGAGTCATCTTGAGTATTTTGCAAAGCAGGAGACTGCAAAAGCATACATGGGTGTAAGAGAATCTGAGGAACGTATTGTTCAATTAAAAAATGAGTTTTCAAGAATAGCAAAAATATTGGATAACAGTGCAGTAAAAGGCGTGTCAGCCAGGGAATTCAAACGGTTTAATGATTATCTTGATTCTGTTGACAATGATATCAAGGGTGAAACAGCCACAAAAAAGAGTCTTGAAAAAATTCTTAGAGATAAACAAAAGATCCTTACGGAAAAAAGTGTGGAACTAAAGGTATTAGAGCGTTTAAAAGAGAAACAGGAAAAGCAGTATATGGATGAATTTCT
Source organism: Thermodesulfobacteriota bacterium (assembly GCA_034659375.1). Lineage (GTDB taxonomy): Bacteria > Desulfobacterota > Desulfobacteria > Desulfobacterales > Desulfobacteraceae > DATFJZ01. The sequence continues at coordinate 892 of JAYEHB010000431.1, read as the reverse complement.
CAAAGATGAACAGAAAAATCTGGATGAGGTTGCATCTTTGAAAAAAGCAAGGGAGATAACCAATGCAGCCTGATAAATGTGATCAAGAAAAATCTGCTCGTATGCTTTTAGTTTTTTTTCAGTTCTCAGTTTTTTTTCTATGTTTTTATTTTGTCACTGTTCAAAATTTTAATTGCTCTGTTTTTAATGTGAACTCAGTTTTTGCAGAGGATGACAACAAAGATGGTGCTGAATCTGAAAAAGCGGAAGATGGAGAGGAAAATGCTGCAGAACCCTGTCCTGAATGTCCAGAGTGTCCTGATCCTGCAAAGGTTGTGATTAACGGGCTTAAAGAGAAGAAAGCCAGGCTTGCAGAGGAAGAAGAGCGCATTGAACAGGAAAAAAAATCACTTGAGAGTTTTAAAGAAGAGATTGATGAAAATCTTGAAAAACTTGCAAGGCTTAAAAAACAGATAGAATCTGATTTTGAACGTCTTGAAAAGAAAAAAACAGAAAAAGAGAACAACCAGGAGGCACTGTTTGAGGCAAAGTTGAAGAAGCTTGTTAAGATGTATACAGGCATGAAACCAAAAAATGCAGCTAAAATTGTAAACAAGATGGAACTTGAAGTCGCAAAACAGATATTTTCACGCATGCGTGAAACCTCTGCAGCCAAAATACTTGCCAACGTTGAAAGTGAAAAAGCGGCCAGAATAAGCGAACGTATAGCATATAAGAACAAGTGACCTGCCTGGAGCTAACTACTCGATGATCAAGAGTGAGGTCAAATGATTTGGCATGACGACATATTCATGCAATTTGATTTCATCACGAATGATTTCCGATTTTTCCCATTCATTTTTCACCATTACCCCCGCATCATTCAATTTCATTTTACCACCCACAATTTCAC
>JAYEHB010000430.1:0-5423 GCA_034659375.1 Thermodesulfobacteriota bacterium | reverse complement strand
CTTTGATTGAAAAAAAGATCGTTTAATCATGGGTTTTAAAAAAATAGAGAAACCGGAAAGTCTTATATCAAGCGGAGAAAATTTAAACCTCTCCCCCATCCAATTCTCTATTATGACTCCTGATTTTTTTTGTATGGGTCGAAGATGCACTGGCTAAAAGATCAAATCAGGCAGCCATTACAACTCAGTCCAAAGTACTGTAATACCTCGTGCCCAGGCGATAGCCTGGGCACGAGAGGAAAATTTACATTATTTATATGTTTTTTCAAATGTTCTCAGCTGCTTATTACTCCTTAGAACAGCATTGTTTAAAGCATCTTCAGGCGTTTTGGTTCCATTCCACACAAGCTCTAATTCTTCATTGATGATGTTTCTGATCTGAATAAAATAACCAATCCTCAATCCCCGTGATATCTTGGTGGGCACAGCTCTGTTGAGCTGGTCGATACCAACAGTCTGAAGGGGATTTGCATCATAATATCCCTTTGACTTCAAAGATTCATATGCGTTCAGGGTAATGGGGAAGTATCCGGTCTGTTTGTGCCAGTACTCCTGCATATCATTGGTGGCAAGGAATTTAAGGAATGCTGCAACACCTTTGTACTCTTTTTTGGAATGCCCTTTAAGTGCCCACAGAGAAGCTCCTCCAATGATAGAGTTCTGGGGTTTTTTCATCCATGATTCCACAGGAAGAGGAGCTGCATCCCACTTAAAATCCTTGACTGCTTTTTTAAGTTTTGCAATTCCACTTATGGAATCAATATAAATTGCTGCAGTCTGGCCAATGAATTCAGCCTTGGGACCCTGGTATTTCTGGCCGCCATACTTGAATCTGTTATCATCTGCCCACTTTTTCAAACGTTTTATGTGGTTAATGACTTTGGGGTTGTTAATTTTAAGCTCACAGTCAAGTCCTTCATAGCCATTGGCCTTGCTTGCAAAAGCAATGTTGTGGATTGCGCTGTAATTTTCAATCTGGGTCCATGACTGCCATGCTGTTACCATGCCGGCAGGTGCTGCACCTGATTCAACCAGTTTTTTTGTGATTTCACCAAGTTCATCCCATGTAACAGGTTCAGTTTTTGAGAGAGGAGCCAGACCTGCTTTTTTAAACTGATCAACATTGTAATACATAATTGGAGTGGATGAATTAAAAGGCATGGACATGAGGTCGCCATTGGCATTCATGTAGTAGGAGAGCACAGCCTGGAGATAATTTGACCAGTCAATCTTGTAGCCTGCCTCAGCCATTAGCTTGTACACCGGATATACTGCTCCCGAGAGCATCATTGTCTGGGTTCCAACTTCAAAGACCTGGAGAAGGTGAGGCTGTTTGTTCGCTCTGAATGCTGCAACGCCGGCATTCATGGTCTCATCATAGTTTCCCTTAAAAGTTCCCACAACCTTGTATTCCGATTGAGATGCATTAAAATCTCCAATCATCTTTGCAACAACTTCACCCCTGGCACTTCTCATGGCGTGCCACCAGTTGATTGTAACAGGTTTTGCAAATACAGATGCAGGTAATGCAAGGCATGCTGCAACAATGGTAAAAATAAATAATCTGCTGATTTTCATGGTTTTTCCCTCCAAAATATTAATAGATTACAATTCGGTACAGGCTGTTGATATCAAGACAGCCTGTGAACGGGTGCAACACAAAAAAGTTGCAAACTGTTAACACCTCTCTGAAACCTCGTTTTTCGGAATGAGTACGTCTATATATTGTGTAGGGATAAAACATATTGTACAATATGCAGGTTGATAAAAATGCATTGTTTGAATGCAACTTTTTTTGTGTTGCACCCCCTGTGAACGGTTACTTATTCTGTTCATAAATATACCCCAATCCTTTTTATATGAACATTAACTCATTAATAATGATTTAATGGTAAATCATAAGAGAGTCAAGATTTAATTGGTATCATAGATAGTTTTAATTATTTATTAATATTCTCATCACTTAATATTTATGGTAAAAAGCAGTTAATTTCTGACCGAAAACCAGTAAATCCGCCAATATTAGAATAAGTCTGACAACAAAATAATTGATAAATTAAAAAGGTTTTATATTTTTTTTAATTGTTTTTTTATTAAAAATTGATTATGAGTATTTATCAAATTGATGTTAGCTGAATATAGTCAACTACCCCTGAGCTAAAGACTCAGGGGCTTTCTTGCCACAAAACTATAAAAGTGTGGTTTGTTTGTGACCTTTCGATTTTATATGAAAGTCCTTTTAATCGACTGTAATCATTGACTTTCATATTTTGTTGTGGCCGATGAGAATGACCATTCTCCGGCCATGCCGGTTATATGAAAGTCTGTCCAACGTACTGCAATCGCATGAGTTTCATATTTTGTTGTGGCCGATGAGAATGACCATGCTCCGGCCATGCCGGTTTATATGAAAGTCTGTCCAACGTACTGCAATCGCATGAGTTTCATATTTTGTTGTGGCCGATGAGAATGACCATGCTCCGGCCATGCCGGTTATATACTTTTAAAGAACAACGGGTTGGATAATGACAGAATTAAAATTTAACAACGTAGTTAAAAGATATGGCAAAACAGAGGTCGTTCACGGCATTAACCTTGAGATAAGAGACAAAGAGTTTCTTGTTCTGGTTGGACCCTCCGGATGCGGTAAGTCAACAGTACTCAGGATGATTGCAGGGCTTGAAGAGATATCAGAGGGCACACTTACCATGGGGGAGAAAGTGGTAAATGATGTTGCCCCCAAAGACAGGGGGCTTGCCATGGTGTTCCAGAACTATGCTCTTTACCCCCACATGAATGTTTTTAATAATATGTCCTTTGGCCTGAGAATTTCCAAAACCCCCAAGGATGAAATACAACAGAGGGTTCAGGAGGTTGCAAATATTCTTGGTCTTGAAGATTTGCTCGTTAGAAAGCCCCATGAGCTTTCCGGAGGACAGCGTCAAAGGGTGGCCATGGGAAGAGCCATGGTGAGAAAACCTTCAGTATTTCTTTTTGATGAGCCCCTTTCAAACCTGGATGCCAAGCTGCGCATCCAGATGAGAGCAGAGATAAAGCTGCTTCACCAGAGAGTTGATTCAACAATTGTTTATGTTACCCATGACCAGGTTGAAGCCATGACACTGGCAGACAGGATAGTTGTCTTAAGGGACGGGTATATTAAACAGGTGGGAAATCCTCTGGAGCTTTTTTTTCATCCTGTAAACACCTTTGTGGCAGGATTTATTGGCACTCCTCCCATGAATCTTCTTTCCGGGACAATCGAAAAACAGGGAGAATCTTTATCAGTACGTTTTAAAGGCGGTCTTTCAATTCCTATTCCTCCACGTAACGATGCTGAACTTGAGCATGGACAAAATGTGGTAATGGGACTTAGAACAGAGGAGATAACCCTGTCAAGCACAGATACTTCCATCCCTGAACAGTGGATATTCAGCGGTAAAACAAAGGTTGTGGAGACCCTTGGAAACGAAACCCATCTCCATGTTGACTTTAACGGGGTAACTTTTATTGCAAAGGGAGAGGGCAGAAAAGTTGTTCAACCTGGAGAGAATATCTCTTGTGCATTTAATCTTGAACAAATGCATATCTTTGATGCTAAAACAACAAAAGTGGTTTATTAAAATATGTTTGAGTTTTTATTTAAAAAAAAGAATAAAGTTGAATTTTTAATGTATGATTACCTTGAAAATTTTCAATTTACCCTGGATAATTTCAGAAAAGCTGTTGACTCATGTATTGAAGAGCCCCACTGTGAAGCGTTTAATTTTCTCGTCGAGCAGACTCATAAATATGAATCCAAGGCCGATGATATCATAGATGAGATAAACAATCTCATGTACGGCAAGGTTCTTATTCCAGACTCCAGGGGGGATATTATGAATCTTCTAATCTCCCTTGACAAGATTCCCCATATTCTGGAAAAGGTTCTTTTTATTATAAAATATCAGAAACTGGTGATCCCTGATGAGCTTGTCCTTGATATCCAGGATCTTTTGCGCATAAGTCTGGAATCATGTGAACTTCTTTCCAAACAGGTTGTTCTTTTTATAAAAAAGGAGACAGGCATCCGTTCTTTTTTAAACACCATTGACACCAATGAAAGTCATTGTGACCATATAGAGAGAAGAATTATTAAAAAAATATTTGAGTCAGATATCAATGATTTTATAAAGCTTCAGTTAAAGGAGCTTATTGTTAATATGGGGGATATCTCTGACCAGGCAGAAAGGGTTTCAAAACATGTTAATGTGTTGAGCATGAAAAGGCGGATATAATGTTTTCTCTGCTTGGCGGTATTTTTCTTGGATGGTCCCTTGGAGCCAATGATGCGTCCAATATATTTGGGACAGCAGTCTCATCAAAAATGGTCAAATTCTGGACAGCAGCTTTTCTTGCATCATTCTTTGTGGTGATCGGGGCTCTTATTTCAGGTCAGGCAGGAATTGAGACCCTGAAAGGACTTACCACCTTTAATTTATCCCAGGCTGTTATCTGCTCTGTTGCAGCAGCTTTGACTGTAACCATAATGACAATTCTTGCTCTTCCGGTATCAACATCCCAGGCTGTTGTCGGGGCTATTATGGGAATTGGTATATTGAATAATCAGCTCAATATTGCAGGGCTTGGCAAGGTTGTTCTCTGCTGGTTCGGCACGCCTGTTGGAGGTGCTGTAATTGCTTTTTTTTTATATAAAACCATTGCTTTTTTTTTTAACAGACTTCAAGTTACTATTTTTGATTCAGATCGCCTTTTAAGAATTGGTCTTATAGTTTCAGGCTCCTATGGTGCATATGCTCTGGGTGCAAATAATGTGGCAAATGTTACAGCCGTTTTTGTGGGTGCAGGAATGCTAAGTGTATTCGATGCCGCACTGATTGGAGGATTAAGCATTGCCCTTGGCATTATGACCTATTCCAGACCTGTGATGGAAACAGTTGGTAAAAAGCTTGTTACTCTTGATCCCTTTTCCGCATTGGTTGTTTCACTTTCCCTTGCTGTTACCATTCATATCTATACAATTATTGGCGTACCTGTATCAAGCTCCCAGGCAGTAATAGGTGCTGTTCTTGGTGTAGGATTTGTCAAGGGCACCGGCACAGTCAGTACAAAGACTTTGAAGCGTATCCTCATGGCATGGTTTCTGACACCTGTAGTGGCCTGTTTTATTGCTGTTGCCATTACATTTGTATCCCACCTTAAATATATGCCTTGAGATTACAATTATGAATTATGAATTGGGAATTTGAATTATCAATTATCAATTATCAATTATCAATTATCAATTATCAATTATTAATTATTAATTTTCAATTTTCAATTTTCAATTTTCAATTGAAAAAGGAACAGTAAGCATGGAAGAGTATGAAATTTTTCACCACGCCATATCAGATCCTGCCATGGTGGCTGAACAGATTAAAGAA
>JAYEHB010000429.1:0-5430 GCA_034659375.1 Thermodesulfobacteriota bacterium | reverse complement strand
ATCAACTACTTTTTTTACTGTTGTGAGAATTTTCAAATTATCCTCCTTATTATCAATGGCATTGCCCTTATTATGGGGTATTTAATTGTGAATTGTGAATTATGAATTATCAATTATGAATTATCAATTATCAATTATGAATTATGAATTATCAATTATCAATTTTCAATTTTCAATTATCCGTAGTTCCTGCAATCAGGATATATGGCCAACGTTAGAACCAAACCCAACTTATTGTCTTACAATACGGTTTTCACCGCAAACTATTATTAATTCAGGTTCCTTGGCAGGAAAGGCCAGTGTCATGTTAAGTGCCTGCCCCATTTCAGCGGCAAGAGCAGTAGGTCTTGAATTACTGATCATAATGGGCAGATGTGCCCTGGCAGCTTTTTGAACTAACTCATAACTTATCCTTGAAGATAAAACCAGAATACGGGCTTTAAACAGTGTCCTGTCCATAAAGGCTTTCCCCATCGCCTTATCAAGGGCATTGTGCCGACCGACATCCTCAGCAAAAGAGAGTTTTTTTAATTGGTCGTCAAATATTATTGCAGCGTGTGAGCCCCTGGTTGTCTGATAGTATTTCTGATTTCTTGAAAGTTCGTTAATGCAATAAAAAACATGGTTAAGTTCAACCTCAAAACCATTTTCTGCCGGAGCTAATGTCTGATAAAGATCCTTGACCATCTCTTTACCGCAAATACCACAACTGATTTGACTGATAGAACCTCTCCTTTCAAGAAGATCATGAATCTTTTCACGCCTTTCCGGTTTCAGCCTGATATCAATAACATTGGAATCCAGATCTTTACAATATCCTATAGCCGCAAAATCGTCAGGAGAGTCAACAATCCCCTCTCCAAGACAGAAACCTGCCCCATGAAACAACTCTTCTCCGGGTGTTCTCATCACCACTGAATAAGGCTTTTCATCAATACGAATCAACAGGGGCTCCTCTCCGATAAGTTCAAGAGAAATTGTCTGGTCAAGAGCAACTGTCTGGTTGCGGGAATTTGCCTGGTCAAGAGAGCTTGCCGGGCAAACCCTGTTTTTACACTTAATTGCTTGATAAAATTCTGTATTTTTTCCTGCTCTCAATTATGCAGCTCCTATTCATTTGGCACAGATTTATTTGGCACAGATTCATTTGGCACAGATTTATTTGACTCAGGTTCATTTGACTCAGGCTCATTTGGCTCAGGCTCATTGGGCTCAGGTTCATTGGGCTCAGATTCAAAAGAAGGGGATGAAGAAAATAGTGCCTGGCTTAAAACGTAAGCTGCCTGTAGTGCTTCTGTAGGGCAAAGAGGAAAGCATTCCTTACATTTCCAGCACTCCTTTGCAGCTATTTCAGGAATAAAACTGATCTCTTTGTTTATACCCCGGCCAACAAACCCGACAGCGTTCTTTTTTTTAACCTCAGCACAGTATCTTACACACAAACCACAGTGAATGCAAAAGGAAGTCTCTTTTTCAAAACGATCTCTGTCTGCCCCATACTCCTTTGCCAGAGCCTGCAAGTCAAATGCATCTGGAGCATGGGCCAGCAACAGCTCTAAAATCATTTTACGAATTCTATCGACCTTCTCAGATCTGGTTCGAACGATTAAATTTTCTTCCACCGGGTAAAGGCAGGAAGCAACGAGCCTTGTCCAGCCGTTAGTTTCTACTTCTACTGTGCAGATCCGGCAGCCCCCATATGGTTCTAATTTCTCGTGGTGGCAGAGTGTGGGAATAGCTATCCCTATAGTTTGTGCTGCCTCTAAAATAGTCATCCCTTCTGTTGCTCTAACTTCTCTTCCGTCAATATGTAAAAGTATCTCATTCATTTTTTTTACTCTTTTTAATTATAATTCTCTCCTCTTCAGGGATAGATGACGGAACAGGCTCGCCGGAAATTTTCTTGACTGCACCAAAGCGAGAGGGGCAAACTTCCAAACAGGTTCCGCACTTTGTACATTTCTCCTGGTCAATCACATGGATGGTTTTCTTGGCACCTGCAATGGCATCGGCAGGACATTTTCTTGCACAAATCATACATGCTTTGCACTTAGCAGGATCTATATAGAACGAAATTAGCTCCTTACAGGATAAAGCCGGGCATCTCTTCTCTTTGATGTGTGCCTCATACTCATCCCTGAAATAGCGTAATGTGCTTAAAAACGGATTAGGAGCACTCTTGCCAAGGGCACAAAGAGCAGCTTCTTTAGCGGTTTCGGACAGCTCTTCCAAAAGCTCCAGGTCGCCCTCTTTTCCTTTTCCTTTGGTGATGTTAGTGAGAATCTTAAGCATCTGCCTTAAACCCTCACGGCATGGAACACATTTACCGCAGGATTCATCAGTTAAAAACGCAATAAAGTACCTGGCCACATCAACCATACAGGTATCTTCATCCATTACAATCATCCCGCCTGACCCCATCATTGAACCAACCCTGGTTAGCTCATCAAAACCAACTTCTAAATCCAGCAGCTCCTCCGGCAGACATCCTCCAGAAGGTCCACCGGTCTGCACTGCTTTAAACTTCTTGCCGTTGGGAATTCCACCGCCTATCTTGTAGATAATATCTTTCAGAGGCATGCCCATGGGGACTTCAACTAAGCCTGTATTGGTTATCTTACCAACAAGGGAGAAAATCTTTGTGCCTTTGCTTGATTCAGTTCCAATGTGAGTAAACCAGTCAGCACCTTTATTAATAATCAGCGGCACATTAGCCCATGTCTCAACATTATTCAAAACAGTGGGTCTATTCCACAAACCCCGCAGGTTTGAACGGGTATACTTAGGTCTGGGCTCTCCTACTCTGCCTTCCAATGATGTCATAAGAGCAGTGGATTCACCACAGACAAACGCACCTGCTCCCTGGTGTACAAAAACTTTAAAATCAAAACCCGATCCAAGAATATTTTTCCCAAGCAAACCATACTCTTCAGCCAGTTTAATCGCAAGATTAATGTTCTCTACTGCCAGGGGGTATTCCTGGCGAACATAAAAATACCCTTCACTGGAACCAATGGCATAAGCCCCAAGCATCAACCCTTCAAGAATTGAGTGAGGGTTCCCTTCAAGGAGAGCCCTATCCATATAAGCACCAGGGTCCCCCTCGTCTGCATTTACAATTACATATTTTATTGGATCAGGAGCATTTTTAGAGCCTTCCCACTTTCTTCCTGCGGGAAAACCGCCTCCTCCCCTTCCCCTCAGGTTGGATTTTTTAACCTCTTCCAATACTTCCCCGGCCGTCATCTCAAACAGAGCTTTGGCCAGTGCAGAATAACCGCCAATTGCCAGATAATCATCCATGCTCTTAGGATCAATACTGCCATTGGAACCGAAGATAAGCCGCTCCTGGTACTTGTAAAAGGGAATTTCAGATTCATGAATTATCTTTTCACTGATGCCGGGATCAGTACAGAGTAAACGCTCTATCACCTTTTTTTCCTGTATGGTCTGGGAGATAATTTCAGGAACATCCCCGGGAGCTACCTGCAAATAACATATTTCCTGGGGATAAATAACTATAATAGGACCCCTCTCACAAAAACCATGGCAGCCAGTCCTTCTGATATCCACCCTGTCACTTAAGCCTTGTTTTTTAAGCTCCTCTTCAAGACTTACAGCGACTTCATGACTACCGGAAGCATGGCAGGCAGATCCGGAACAGAGGGTAATACAAGGTTTATCAGGGTCTCTTTTTGATAAGATCTCCTTCCTGAATTCTTCCAATTCAGCAGGTGTTTTTATCTTTGACATAATTTTATCCTACTCATATTTTTTTACCTACTCATATTTTTTTAAAATGTCTGCTGTCGCAGCTGGTGCCATTTTACCGTGGGTCTTCCCATCAATTTCCATCACCGGTCCTAAAGCACAACAGCCGAGGCAGTTAACAGTTTCCAGGCTGAACTTCAAATCCAAATCCGTTTCACCAGGTTTAATTCCAATGGCTTCTTCCACCGTGTCAAGGATACGCATGGCACCGCGAACATGACAGGCAGTTCCCATACAGATATGAACTTCATGACGTCCCTTGGGAACCAGACTAAAGGCTTTATAAAAGGTCGCTATATGCAGTATCCGTGTTAAAGGAACCGATAAGCTTTTACTGACCCTTTTTAATACCTCCTTGGGAAGCCAATGATTTTCACTCTGAATCTCCAGTAAGACCTGAATTAGAGAACTGGCTTCGCCCTGATGTTTATCAATAATCTGATCAATTCTATCATTATCCATAGTCACTTTCCTAATATTTTTTTGTGCAGCACCCGGGTTCTTAATTCTCATATTCGTGTTCGTCTGGCAAGGGGCATGGCCGGCATGGCCGGAGCATGGTCATTCTCATCAGCCACAACAAACAACAAAACCCCATAATTACAGATAGTGATGCGGAGTTTCATGTAAGGGATCTTCCAAAAAATAATAGATCCTTACAGGCTCTGGTTTGTTAAGATTAAGCAAGAGCATAGCACTTGCGGTTTACATCATACCAGACCAATCCCCGGCTTGATGAACTTTTCATGTGTCTTGAAACTTCAGATGGGTTTAGTCTTAAAATTTCAGAGATTTCTCCTGTTGAAAGGGGTTTTTCCCGCAAATGCAGCAAAATTTGACTTATTGACAATTTATCACCAATTAATTCATTAAATAACCTGTCTATCTCACTGCCTTTAAAAAAATTATCATACTCTTTTTCCGATTTAACAGGTACTCTCAGCCTCTCCCGTTCCACCAGCTTAATATAGGGAATTAATTTACCAACTGCTTCAAGTTTAAGCTTTAATTCATTTTTATTAAGGCCTTCACCTTGACCAAGAGGCCCTAACTCCCTCATTTTTCTGGTAAAATCATCAACACCTTCTGCCAAAAGGTTTCCATCAGCACCAGACATAAATTCGATCCTCAGCCTTTCCGGGTTCAGGCCTATATATTCCATTATTTTTTTAAATATATGTGTCGTGCTTAATGCATCGTAATTTCCATGGGTAGTATAATTACATTCATCTAATCTGCAGCCACCAATAAAAACACCGTCTTGTCCTTTTAAAAAAGCTCTGAGTATAAATTCCAGATCAACTCTACCGGAACACATAACTCGAATAAGCCTTATTTCATTTGTATATTGCAGTCTGGAAACTCCAGCCAGGTCAGCAGCACCGTATGCTCACCAATGACATACAAAACCTAATATTCTTGGTTTAAATTCAAAACCTGTGCTCATTCGCTCCAACCTCCGTTAGATTCCTTAATTAATATAATACCACGCTCCGGCCGGGCCGGTTATATGAAACACCGCATAACTATTTAAAATCATGAAGTTTCATTTTTGTTGTGGCCGATGAGAATGACCACGCTCCGGCCGGGCCGGTTATATGAAACACCGCATAACTATTTAAAATCATGAAGTTTCATTTTTGTTGTGGCTGATGAGAA
>JAYEHB010000428.1:0-5435 GCA_034659375.1 Thermodesulfobacteriota bacterium | reverse complement strand
TTAAGCTTTGGAAGCTCTAAAAAATGTATCACAAGATGCTCGCTTAAAAGATATTCAGGCTCATCTTTTTCCCGCACCATAAAGGTTGAATGATATTTTTCAAAATCTTTAAAAAGCTTAAAATCCAAAATGCCAATAATAAAAATTTGTTTTCTTCAGTTCCAAATAAATATTTTATAAATATATCTGATGTAGGTTTTACATAAATCATATTGTAAAGTCTCCCTCGTCCTTTCTTTAAGATAATAATAGATTCTTTTGTTCAGTCAAGCTTTTTTTGCTGCGAGGTGTTAAACGGCTCTTTTAAGTCGATTATTTCTTTATCAAGGACATTGTCCATGCATCTTTTCCAGGCCGTCTGCATAAATTTCAGCCTGTTTTCGCCCCATTTCAGCACTTACAGATATTTTTTTGCTTCAATTACGGCAAGAGGAGCCCCATTATCATCCCAGAGAACGTAATCAGCATATTCAAAACCGGTTTTATAAAGGATGCCAATTAGGAATGAAACTATTCCAATATATCACTATAATTCACTATAATTCACTACTTTGATATACTGCCACCATACTGATGTCAATATTATTAACATTAAGCACCTAACGAAAAAATGAGGTTTTTCTGATATCTTCCATGATCATGTAGAGAGCAGGAACATAGAGCAGAGTCAGAAAGGTTGCAGCAACAAGTCCGAAACTTATGCTCACTGCCATGGGAATCAAAAACTGTGCCTGGAAACTTCGCTCAAAGAGAAGGGGCGAAAGACCTGCTATGGTTGTAAAGGATGTTAAAATAACAGGACGGAATCTGCTCTTGCCTGACTCTATAACTGCACTGAAAAACTCCTCGCCCTTTTTTGCACGGGAATTTATAAAATCAATGAGAATCAGAGAATCATTTACAACTATGCCGGAAAGGGCAACTATACCAAAAATACTTAGCATTGTAATGGCAAGCCCCATTACAAAATGACCAATAATGGCTCCAATAAGCCCGAATGGTATTGCCATCATTATTATCCCAGGCTGAAGATAAGAACCAAACTGACTTGCAAGAAGCAGAAATATACCCATGACAGCAAAGAGAAAACCGTGCTTTAAGCTGTCTAAAGACTCTTTTGATCTCTTTGCCTGACCTTCAAGATCAAAATTTACTCCTGGATACTTTTGTACCAGTTTTTTAAAAAAACCTTTTTTTAAATCATTTACAATCTCTCTTGCATTGGCTCTATTTTCATCAATATCTGCGATAACAGTTATCACCCTTTTTCTGTCAACTCTGTTAATAACAGAATACCCTTTTTGCTCTTTTAATGAAGCCACCTCCATGAGCGGGATTTCACGGCCGTCTCTTGTTCGTATGCGCATTTCATCAAGGCTTGCCTCCTCTTGCCGCTCTTTTTCAGAGTATCTGACCATCACCTTTACGTCATCCTTTCCCCTTTGAACCCTTAAAACTTCGTCTCCATAATATGCCTGGCGTATCTGTTTTGCAACATCCGCCATTGTAACACCAATGGATTTTGCACCCTGTTTTATACTTATTCTTTTTTCCATCTTTCCAGGCCGAAAATTATCTGTGATATCAAAAGTGCCTGGATATGTGCTTATCTCCTTTTTTAAGTCATTTGCAGCGGCCTGGAGCTGATCAAAATGTTCTCTTTCTCCAACAGAAAGCTGAATCTCAATGGGGTTGCCGCCGGGCCCTCCTTCAAGGCTGCTAAAGGTAAGGGTCTCTGTACCGGCAATCTTTCCTGCAAGGGAACGCCACTTTGCAAGCACCTCTGTAACAGATAAATCCGGTCTCTTTTCTGCAGACTGAATCTCTATCCACACTTCCCCGCAATGACCTCCGGACTGACCAATCTTCCAGTCCCTGCGGGGAATAACACCCACAAGGGAAAATACGTTCACAAGAAGGTCATTATTAATCTCGTCTTTACGGTTATTTTTAAGATTAACTTTTAGGCCGCCTTTTAGATCATCGCTGCTGTCAACACGTTCTCCAAAAATGGAATTTAATTGAAAAGCACTCTTTTCAAGATGCTTTATGCTGTTTTCCGTTGTTTCAAAAGGAGTTCCCAGAGGATATCCTATCTCTGCAATAACCCAGTCGCTGTCACCTTTTGGGAAAAAAACAAAGGGAACATGATTACCTGCCACAACTCCAATGCTTATTATCAAAATACCCATTCCAAAAGTCAGGGTAAGATACCTGTTTGTGACTGCATACTTTAAAAGAGGTGTGTATAATTTCCTGATAAATTTATCCTGAAGAGTATCAACTCGATTTCTTATCCATGTATGCCATGAAAAGAAAAATGTTGTTTTTGATTCACCGGAAAGAGCATGATCAAGATGAGCAGGAAGAATAACCAGGGCCTCAACAAGCGATAAAACAAGAATGGCAATGACTGTCTGGGGCATAATGGCAATGAACTTACCCATAATCCCTGCAATATGCATAAGCGGCATAAATGCCACAATTGTCGTTGTAACAGCCATTACAACAGATCCGCCCACCTCCTTTAAACCGTCAATTACAGCATCTTTTGATGATTTCCCCCTGGAGTAGTGACTGAAAATATTTTCTCCGACAATAATTGCATCATCCACAAGAATACCAAGGGTCATGATAAACCCGAAAAGGGAGAGCATATTTATGGACGCTCCCAGATAATGAAGTACAATAAATGCACCCATAAAGGAAATGGGAATTCCAGCAGCAACCCAGAATGCCAGCTTAAGATTTAAAAACAGGGCAAGAACGATAAAAACAAGCAAAATACCCTGGGCTCCGTTTTTTAATAACAGATCAATCCTGCCCTGGACCATTTCCGAAAGATCGTACCAGCATGCCAGGGAAACACCTTCAGGCTGTGAAAATCTCTGTTGGGCAACATACTGTTTTACAGCTTTGGCAATTGTAATCACATCCTGGCTGGAAGTTCTGTTAACCTGTACAAGGGCAGCCGGCATGCCGTTGAACCTTGCCTTTATATCTGTATCCTCAAATCCGTCAACAACCTCTGCCACATCGCAAAGTCGTACAACAGTACCGTCCTCTCTTGTAATAACGGGTATCTTTTCAAACTCATCACCAGTATAAAGACGACCCTTTGCCCTTACAATAAACTCCTGCCCACTGGTTTTGATACTTCCGCCCGGAAGATCCATGCTTCCGCTTTTTACAGCCATGGCAACCTGGTCAAAGGAGAGGTTAAATTTTCTTAAATTTGCTTCAGAAACCTCTATTGATATCTCATAATCCCTTACTCCTACAAGTTCTGCCATGGATATGGATTCTGCATCAACAAGCTCATCCCTTATTTTTTCAGCAGCGTTTCTCAGAAGCTTTTCTGGAACATCCCCAAAAACCGCCACTGTGATGGCAGGATTCTGATTTTTAATCTCTTTTATGACCGGCTCTTCAGCCTCATCGGGAAAAGTGTCAATAAGGTCAACCTCGGTTGATATCAAGGTCAGCTTCTCCTGAATATCAACACCGGAATCAAACTCTAAGGTTATAGAGCCATAGCCTTCATGGGAGTGTGAGGAGATCTTTGAAACATCTTCAATTCCCTTGAGCTGCTCCTCCACCTTTATGCAGATACCCTCTTCCACCTCTTCAGGTGATGCACCAGGATAGACTATTGATACATTTATCATGTCAACTGCAAACTGGGGAAACATCTCCCGTCTCATGTCAAGTATTGTATAGAGACCTGCAACAATGAGAAATATCATTATCAGATTAACAGTAACCCTGTTCTCAACCGACCATTTACCCAATCCTTTCATGATTTATCAACCCTGTTCGAATTTCTAATATGAATTTTCATGCCGTCAACGGCTTCCGGCAGAGGAGATGAAATGATCTTCTCACCCTGAATAAGTCCATGGGTAATATAAACCTTATCCTGAAATTTTCTTAAGATTTTTACCTTTTTATTTACAAGTCTGCCATTTTTCACAATATGGAGGATATTACCAGGCTTGAGCAAATGCCGCGGCACTACAAATAAATTGTCATACTCTTCCCCATGAACAAAACAGCGGACAAAAGTTCCAGGTCTAAGGCCGGACAATGCACTCATCTCTTTTTTTCCAGCTTCAACTTCAAGAACCATGGGAAGTGTTCTTGTTTTTTCATCAATTTTCGCCTTTATTCTTGCAATACGTGCATACCAGATGCCATCTCCATCCCCGGTCATCCTCAGCTCAACCCTGGGAGCTATTCCTTTTTTCAAAACCGGTTCAATCCATTTCATCTTTTCTAGAGGAATGCTCACATCCACATCAAGTAAATCTTTGACATACATGGTTCCAAGCGTCTGACCAACATTAACATACTCGCCTTTTTCAACCATTTTCTGCAGCACATACCCATCAAAATCAGCCCTGATCTCACTTTTTTCAAGGGCAAGTTCTGCTTTGGAAAGATTGATCCTGGCCATGGCAAGAGCTGCATCAAGCTGCTTCATAACAGAATCTGTTACAGCAAGTCTGTTTTTAAAATCCAAAAGCCCCATACGACTATTAATTTCGCGCTGAAAAGCCATATCAAGACTGTTCTTTGTTGCAAAGTCACCTTTGGCAAGAGTCTTTAATCTTGCAAGTTCTTTTTTTGATAACTTTAAATTTGCTTTTGCAAGAACAATATTGGAATTTAAATTCACAATGTCCTGATTAAGCCGTAAGATATCAGCTTCTGCCCGGCTGATCCCAACCTGGCAGGTCTCCTTGTCAAATCGATAAGTTCTGGGATCTATTCTGATAATAAGCTCCCCCTTTTTTATAAATCCCCCCTCATCAAAGAAAGGATTTAAAAACTCCACCCGCCCAGGTACTTCTGCTGAAATTTTCAATGTCTGACGCGGTTTCACAGTTCCATAGGTTTCAACCCTCATAACTTTTGTTTCAGCCATGACAGAAATAACCTCTGCCACAGGTATTGCCTCGGCATGCTCTTTTTTCTCAGGCTCACTTTTAGCTGCAAAGAGAAATAGAGCAACCCCTGTTGCTGCTGCCAGCACAACCATTGATCTTATACTTTTAAAAAGAAAACCTTTTTTCATATTTAATATACCTCCAAAAGCAACTCAACTTTCTGACCTTAATTTTACCCGTTAAAATCTCAAAATCCTATCCCACGCAGCGTCCAGGCCTTAACATGCACAATCCAGAAAGTTGAGTAAAATAAGTAAACAATGTTTTTATACAACCTGTAACAAAAGAATCAAGCATAAATTCTAATTTTTAAAATTAAAAATTTAAAATCAATACTGAATATTTGCAGTTTAAATTATTCTGTGATAAATTTAATAATCTGTTGAATTGATATGAGTGTAACCAAAACAACGCAGAACCTCAGCTCATGATTATCAAAACGTAGGGGCGAACGGCCGTTCGCCCGTACAATCATCGCCTGTGCGG
>JAYEHB010000427.1:0-5440 GCA_034659375.1 Thermodesulfobacteriota bacterium | reverse complement strand
CAGATGCAAACAGAAGATATCTCTCCGGCTATACCGGAGAAGACGGAAGTTATGATGAAACAGCAGGGATTCTTATAATAACAAAAGATCACCTGATTCTTGCCGCTGATCCAAGATACGATACCCAGGCAAGCAATGAAACAGAACTTTATAAAGTAGTCTGCTACAAAAAAAGAGTTGAAAAAGAGCTTCCCAAAACCCTTGAATCAATTAATGCGAAAAAAGTTGGAATAGAGACTGAAAGAATAACCCATCAACAGTATAAAAGCATAAAAGATGAAATTTCAAAAAAAGGGCTTGATATAAAATTTACTGCCGCAGATGATATACTTAAAGATTTCCGCATGAAAAAAGATGATAAAGAGATTAAAGCAATAAAAGCTGCTTTAAAAATTGCAGAAAAATCCTTTCTTCAATTCAGAAAAGAGATTCGTCAGGGCATGACAGAAAAAGAGGCAGCATGGCTTCTTGAAAAGCTCATGCGCACAAATGGCGCAGATTCACTCTCTTTTCCGGTAATTGCAGCATCAGGTAAAAACAGTGCCCTGCCCCATGCAATCCCGGGTGATCGTAAGCTCAAGCCAGACGAACCTCTGCTCTTTGATTTTGGTGCCAGACTCAATGGATACTGCAGCGACACAACACGTACTCTGATAATGGGAGAGCCTGACACTACATTTAAAGAAGCCTATGAAATCCTCTTCACGGCACAGCAAAAGGCTGTTGACAAAATCAAACCAGGCGTAAAAGCAAAGGATATTGATAAAACTGCAAGGGATTACATAGATGGTACAAAGTTTAAAGGAAGATTTGAACACAGCCTGGGCCATGGAGTGGGAATTGCAATCCACGAAGCACCAAGACTTTCAAAAATTGATGAAACCCTGCTTGAACAGGGTATGGTTATAACTGTTGAGCCTGGAATCTATATTCCTGAATGGGGAGGAATCCGGCTTGAGAATATGATTCTGGTAACAGAAAATGGTGCAGAAGTATTAAACACCATGGATTATAATGATTTTATAATACCAGCTTAGGGGTCTTAGGGGTGGAGGGGTCACAGGCAAACGGACAAAGACGACAAACTCGCAGGCCTGACCCCGTTTTTTATTTGTCTCTGAGAAAATTTTTTATTTCAACTATTCTGCTTTTATTTTTAAAGTAAATTTCAACAATATCCGGATCAAAATGCTTTTTAGATTCACTTTTGATTATACTGTCGGTTTTTTCCAGGGAAAAAGGTTCTTTGTAAACACGTTTTGTTACAAGAGCATCAAAGACATCTGCCAGAGCAACAATACGAGCTTCAATGGGAATAGAGCTGCCCTTAAGCCCATGACCATATCCAGTGCCGTTCCATTTTTCATGATGATAAAGTGCAATATTTCGTGCCATAATATCAATATCAGGATTATCCAGCATTTTACCGCCTATTATCACATGCTGTTTCATTATTGCAAACTCATCCTCTGTGTATTTCCCGGGTTTTTTAAGTATGGAATCCGGTATCCCAACTTTGCCCACATCATGCAGAGATGCATAAAGTTTAATTTTTTTCACCATCTCATTATCCATGCCATATTCATCAGCAATAAGAGCTGAATACTCGCTTACTCTTTTGATATGGTTGCCGGTATCATCATCATTGGCAAGATTTGCATCTTCAAGCACAGTGACAAGTGCCATGGTTACTTTTTCAATTCTATCTGTTTTCTCATCAACAAGATGTTTAAGATGGATTTCACTGTTTGCAAGCATTTTATTTTTTTGTTTTAATTCATCCTGCATGACTTTTAATCTCATCTGGGCATTTACTCTGGCAAGAAGCTCTTCGCTGTGAAAGGGTTTTGTAATATAATCAACACCTCCGTGCTTAAAAGCCTGTACTATACTTTCTCTATCTTCGTTGGCAGTTAAAAAAATAATTGGAATGTCTTTTGTATCAGGATTATCCTTCATTATGTTTGCAGCTTCATAACCGTTGATTCCCGGCATCATAATATCAAGGAGAATAAGATCGGGATAGTTTGATTCATCAAGCTGAAAAACAAAGTCTCCATCAGATGCAGTCATTACCCTGTATTTTGTTTTTGTACTAAGTATCTCTGCCACATAATATCTGTTTTCAGGGACATCATCCACGATTAAAACTGATTTTGACTTTAACTCTTTTTCCATTGAAACCCCTCTAACCTGTCAATTACCTCGTTAAGCCCCTGATCATTAAATGTTCTAACAATAAAAGCAAGGTCTTTTTGAATATTGGAAATACCCTGTAATTCTGAGATATCATCCAATGAACCTGAAATTTTCTTAATCTGTTCAGGATTAAAAAATTTAAGGCTTTTCCTTAATCCCTTTAATGCGCTGGTGATGATTGATCCTGCTTCCACAGTCACTTTCACTGGCTGCAATGATTGTGCTCCAACCTTATTATGATTACTTATATTTCTGATTTCTTTTTTTTCTGTTTTTTCAGCAATCCTGACCATGATTTTTTTCTTAAGAATTTTAAAAGAAATGGGTTTTGAAAGATAATCATCACAACCGGCATTAATATATTTTGCAGCAGAGCCTTTTACGGCATTGGCTGTCAATGCTATAACAAATAGATGTTTGAGATTTTCATCAGCCCTTATCCTGGTAATAGTTTCCATGCCGTCCATTATCGGCATCTGCATGTCAAGTAAAAGAAGATCATATCCTTGAGACAACAACATATCAATGGCTATTTTGCCATTTTCAGCAATGGTTATGTCAACACCTGTTTCTTCAAGCATATCTTTAACAAGTTTCTGGTTTACCTTATTATCCTCGGCAAGAAGAATCCTGAAATCCATTTTTTCAGCTGTTATGGGATTTTGCAAAGCAGGCTTTCCTGTATCATATTTAGAATATTTGTCAGGTATGGAGTTGACGATTAATTCAATCTGATTAATTTTTGCTTTGATGTTATCCATGTCAAGTTCATGTTTTTCAAATCCCTGGTGGAGTTCCTTGGCAATATCATATATCTCTGTCATCCCAAGGTTGCCTGTAACACCTTTTATATCATGGATTAAAAATCCAATATCTTGTTTGTTATTCTGTTCAACTGCAGTTTTCAGTTTATCCAGTTTAGCTGGAATATTTTTCAGGCACATTCGAATATGGGTAGAGATATCAAGGGAATCCTCTTTGCCTCTCAGCCATCTTTTAACCATTTTTTCAGCACGTTTTTCCATTATATCTGAAAAATCCTCCAAGGCAGGATCAACAGAGAGTAACGGCAATTCAATGGTAAAAGTTGATCCTGAGTCAGGTATGCTTGACAAGGTAATAGAACCGTCCATCAATTCAATGAGTGTCCTGGAGATGGCAAGTCCAAGCCCCGTACCTCCGTATTTCTTGACGGTTGATGAGTCAGCCTGGATAAACGGTTTAAAAATATATTGCATTTGCTCTTTAGACATTCCAATACCGGTATCTTTGATGATAAAAGTAATATTGTCCATTGAACAGTTACAGTCCAAAGAAACCATACCGCTGTTTGTAAACTTAATTGAATTTCCAATCAAATTAATAAGTATCTGACTAATTCTGCTTTCATCCCCTTTGATTATCTCAGGAACTGAATCCCCCACCTCAAATTTGAAAATAAGCCCTTTCTCATTGGCTTGATGCTTAAACAATAGATAAACATCTTTTATAAGGTCTCTTAATAAAAAAGGCTTTGACAGGATTTCAACCTTGTCTGCCTTTAATTTTGAAAAATCAAGCAGTTCATTAATTAAATGAAGCAGCCTTGTCCCGGATGTCTTAATAATTTCAAGTTTTTCTATTTTATTTACATCCTTCTCTTTTCTAAATAAAATATCAGTATATCCAAGGATTGCATTCATTGGAGTTCTCAGCTCATGGCTGATGTTAGCCAGAAACATATCTTTAAATTTATTAGCGTTTTCTGCCTCATTTCTGGCATTTTTAAGCTCCTTTTCCCGTTGTTTCCTCTCTGTAATATCAAATGCAAATATGCGCATTATCTGGGAATTACTGATGATCTTAACTTTTTGATGAAAAATCCTTTCATCAATTGATATTTCATCGGAAAAAATATTATGATTCAGATCTTTTTGATTAAATAAATCAGTGAGATAGGGGCAGATTCTGTGTTCTCTGAGATAAATACAGTCATGGAGATTATTTTGAGCACAGCCTTTAATAAATATGCTTTTGAATAATGGATGTTCATAATAAAATTTCCATTCACCTGGAAATTTATCCATTGCCGCTGGATTTTGGTAGGTTATCTTGCAATACTGATCTATTTCGATTACTGGATCAGGATTATCATCGGGAAAAGATGCGAGATGTTCAATACGGATATCAAGAAGTTTCTTCTCTGTGATGTCACGGACAGTTCCAACCATGCGTGCTGCCGTTCCATGTTCGTCCCTGTGGACTTCGCCCATTGCTGATATCCATCTTTGAGTTATCCCGTCGGGAAATACAATGCGGTGTTCAATGTTGTAGTCATGATTTTTATGAACAGCATCTTTTAATGAATTTTTAACCAATTGTTGATCTTCAGGGTATATACATTGAAGAAAAGATTGAAACGTCACAGCACTATCACTCTCTTTAAAACCAAAAAATGTGCTGACATTTTTAGAGCGGTCAATATTTCCTGTTGCGATATTCCAGTCCCAGATTCCCAGATTACCGGCTTTTAGTGCCAGAGCATATCTTTCTTCACTTAACTTTAGAGCGGCTTCTGTTTTTCTTTGCTCGGTAATATCCTCTTTTACAGCAATAATGCTTATTATTTTATTGTTATTATCAAATACAGGTGACATGGATGCATGCTCCCAAAAAATTTCACCGTTTTTCTTTTTATTTTTTATTTCCCCACGCCAGACATTCCCGCGTAAGACAGTGCCCCACATCTCTTTATAAAAGGCCCTTGAATGTTCACCAGACTGAAGTATCCTTGGATTTTTGCCCATGGCTTCATCAAAAGTATAACCAGTCAAATGTTCAAACATTGGATTTACATATTCGATATTGCCATCTAAATCAGTAATGAAAATTGATGTTGGGCTATGGTTAATTGCCTGGTATAATTTTGCAAGCTCCTGTTCTGTTTTTTCCTTGGTAAGTCTGAAAAAAGCATAAAGTAAACATGCAATGGCAAGGATAAGATAGTATTGAGGATATTGAATTAAGATGTTTATTAAATATTTTAAAGAATTTTTTTCTAATGAAAGAAAGGGAGTTCTGTTGATTATTTTCCAATAATATTTATTTTCTCTAATTTGCTCTGAACTGCTTTTTGAAACATTCGTTGAATACCATTCGTCAGAAAATGGGCGTACCGTTATAAAACTTATCAACTCCGTCCGGGCAATAAACTGCCCTGAATCAGCTTTATTTATTTTTTCCCATTCTTTATCATGTCTGA
>JAYEHB010000426.1:0-5454 GCA_034659375.1 Thermodesulfobacteriota bacterium | reverse complement strand
CTCTAAGATACTTAAGTGCTTGCAGTTTTTTTGCAAGCTTTGGTAGATGCACCCATGGAATGCAAATTCCATGCAGTTAACAATCGGTAACATGTATTGGTGATTGTTAAGAAAAATGTATCGGTACTCATCCGAAAGCCTGTATTTTCTAAATTTGGTTTTCCAGCCCCGGTCAAATGAAATATACGATTTGATAATTTCAGCATCTTCGAGAAGTCTTAAAGAATCTTTCAGGCTGCCACCGGATTTTTTTCCAAGTTTTTTTGCAATATCATTGAGTGACAGGAGCCGGTTTTGCAAGAGATTCACTATGCGGATATAATTTTCTGCCTTTCTAAACTGGCTGTAAAAGATCTTTTCAACTTCATTTAACATACAACAATTTTTTCTGTTAAATATAAAAAAACCTTATCCCAGTTTTTAAATGAGCTGGAATCTGTAAATCGATCCTTTGCATGTGCCAGCATCATTTCAGAAAAACGTTCAATCTGGTAATCTGACTGCCCCGTCTCAATCCCCTCATAAGAGAAAACATAAGTTTTTTTTTCAAGAAATTTTTTTATAAGGGTTGTTTTGCCGATGTGCCTTCTGCCGTAAATTACAACAAGTTCACTTTTTTTTGATAAATATTTTTCACTCAACAGAGCCAACTCATCCCTTCGTCCAAAAAACATATTGACTTCCTGTTTTTTTTTAAAATTTTGAAAATACCAAATAAAACTAAATATTAAAATCCGCCATTAGAATCATATAAACAAACATGGCGGATTATGTCAATAGAAATATGGTAATCCGCCGTTAAAATATTTATGACAAATATGGCGGATTTTAGCAAAATAAAACTTTACCACCCACAATTTCACCAAATATCCGCACAGGCGATGATTGTACGGGCGAACGGCCGTTCGCCCCTACGTTTTGATAATCATGAGCTGAGGTTCTGCGTTGTTTTGGTTACACTCAAATAAAACCCACCAGGAAAAATTTAATATATCATTGGAGGTTCCTTTACCTGGGGATTTATCATTATTGGTGTACCCACTTCCTGCCTGCAACCATATAGACAAGAACAGAACCCAGAATCAGATATCCAAACATCTGGACATTTTTTGTTTTAAAAATAAAAGAAAGTGTAATGACAATTGATGCACTGATCAAAAAAAACAATGGTTTAGGAATCTGCTTGAGGATCACCCGTCCAAAATGGGCAAAACGAATATGACTCACCATTAAGCCGACAGAGACACTGGTCAACCCCCACAACATGACCGGAGTTGCAATAAGAGATGCTCCAAGAACGATCAACGCTCCCGCAGGACTGGGAAGTCCGTTGAATATACCCTCAGGCAGATCGGTCCGGTTTTTATCTATGGAGATAAACCGGATGAGGCGAAATGCAACCCCGATAATAAAAATACCACCGGCAAACCATGCCAATGAACCGCCTGTTTGTACAATCACATAGGCTGGTGCCAGTCCAAAGCTGACAAAATCAGCAATATCATCCAAATAAGGACCATATTGGGTTCCACCGTGCTTTAGAGCCATGCGCCCGTCAAACAAGTCAAACAATTGCCCGATGATGATGATACAAATTGCCCAGGCAAAATAATAATGATGGGTCAGGATAAGGCTGGTCACACCACAACAGAAATTAAGTGCAGAAAGAATATCTGCATAGAGCCGGTTGGGGATAAATTTAAAGACCACAGATGCGGATGAAAGGATAATGCAGGCCATGAGTACGCCATCGGTAATATTTATTAATCCCTGATTTTTATCCAGCAAGGCACAAAAAATAACAAGGCCAAAGCAGAGAATGGCCTTTATTTTACCAAAATTATTGGCAGCCACGGGGAATCTAATCCAGGTCAAAAGCCGCCGGGCAAAAAACTGGCCCACAAATTCAATGGCCACAAGAATCCATACCAGTTCTATTGATATGATTCCTGCATAGGCAAATCCAACTAAAGGCGGCAAATAGGTCAATTTGTCACACATGGGATCCAGCCATTCTCCCCAGCGGGACGAAAGATTGCATCCTCTTGCCACAACACCGTCAACACCATCAAGGATTGCCGCAAAGGTAAATATAAATATAGCAACGGATTGATAAGGGGTAAAAAAGTAGAGGATAAATCCCAGGACAGCCATGCCTGTCCGCCAGTAGCAAATTGAATTCGGGTGCAGCAGCCACTGGTGTGACATGATATATTCTCGCATGTATTGCTTTTTAACAGCCTGGGAAAACCATAAGAAACAACCTATTCCAACAGCAGCGGAAACAACAATAACTAAAAATCTTTCCATTTTATCATCTCAATTGATTAAATTAATTTTTTAACACCGGATCCTCTTTCGGCAACACCATCCTTTCATCATCCTTTTTTTAATTCCAGCCTACTTATCATTTTATCCATTAATAGTCCATCGTCTGGATTGATTTGTAAAACGAAGAATTTCTAACTTGAGAATGCTCCGGATGGACCGGTGATTTTCACAATAATCAGGACTCCAGTTTTTTAAACGTAAAAGTACTGGTTGAAAAAAAAATTTGACACAAAGTTCTATGTATGACTATGTATCTATAAAAAAATAAACAAACAATGAAAGGAGCAAAAAATGATTATTATTTCAAATGTTACATATCCCCCTGAAAGTACCCATGAAATTGCCACCAGGTATCTAAAGGCCCCTGCCCTGCCGAATTATATCACAAAAAAAGGCCCCTATATCTCGGCCAGTCAAACCTCGGGCATGCACTCAATCACCTATTATGAACTGGAAAATAACAGGCTTACGGAAGGACTTCTGGCCGTTGCCGAAAGTCTTTCCGTCTATTTTGGCGTGCCTGGATATAAATATGATATCAAACCATATTTTGAGCTGGAAGAGGGGTTAGGCATCCTTGGGTTGTGATTGGAGTTTGTTTAAAAATTATATTTTCAATGCAGCAAGATACCCTCCATGTATGGCATGCCCCACATTTCCAGGGGTTGTGCAGTCTCCAATTTCTGTAAAGGAATATTTGGAACTTTTCAGCATACTGCCAAGGCTGTTGACAGGTTTTGACCCTGCAGCAATCACCAGGGAATCAAATTCCATTGACTGCTCCTTACTATCCTTTTTGTAAAGCACTGTTCTATTTGCTACCGAAAGAACCTCAGCTTCTGTTATTATATCTACACCATGTTTTTTAAGGTTATCAAGTAATACCCATTTAGTCGATTTTCCAACATCCTTGCCAACTTTTGCAAGTAATTCAAAAACTGTCACCTTTACAGAACCTTTAAAGAGAAGCTCTTTTAGCACTTCAATCTCTTCGGCATTGTATGAAAAGAGAAATTCAAGAGTTTCAGGAGAGATTGTCCCTTTTGATGCTGCAAAAAGAGCTGTCTCAAGTCCCACAGCTCCCCCGCCGATCACTGCTATATTTTTGCCCACAAATGAATCATTTTTTAAAAAGTCCCATGCTGAGATTACACCAGGATCATCAATCCCTTTAAAGGGAGGCATAACAGGCTCTGCTCCGGTTGCTGCAACTATAAAATCAGGATTTCTCTTTTTTATTAGCTCCATATCAACTTCACTGTTGAGAAACAAATCAATTCTATACTTTTTTACCATGGTTTTGTAATACCTGATAAATTCTGCAAACTCATTCTTATGGGGTGGTGCTGCTGCAAGGGGAAGCTGTCCTCCAATGGAACCTGATTTTTCATAAATTTCAACTTTGTGCCCCCTTTTCGCTGCTGTTATTGCAGCTTCAAGACCTGCAGGCCCTGCCCCTGCCACAAGCACACGCTTTGAGATATCACTTTTTTCAAGTTTTCTCTCTTTTTCAAAGCCTGCCAGAGGATTTCCAATGCACCCCACAGGCCTTCCTGAAAAGACTTCATCAGTGCATAACTGAGAACATGCAACACATGGACGAATCTCGTCATACCTTCCATGCTCTGCCTTTAAAGGCCATTCAGGATCTGCAATAAGCACCCTGCCAAGATTAACCATATCTGCACACCCGTCCCTTAAGATCTTTTCTGCAGCCAATGGAGAGCTTATACGGTTTGATGCCATCACAGGTACAGAGACTGCTCTTTTTATATTTAAAGCAAGATAGGTAAAACCTGATTCAGGTAAAACAGAAGGAAGCTGGGGCACCTTTGTTTCGTGCCATCCTCCTGTGACATTAATGGCATCAATGCTGCTCTCTTCGTAGGCTTTTGCAAAATAGGCTGCTTCCTTTGAAGTATTGCTGTTCTCAACAAAATCATTGCCTGCCACACGAATTGTAACAGGATAATCAGGGCCCACCTCTTTTCTTACCCTTTTTATCACATCAACAGGGAATTTCAGCCTTTTATCAATAGTTCCGCCATATTCATCAGTTCTCTGATTGGTTTTTGGAGAAAGAAACTGGGTGATGAGATAACCTGCTGAACCTATTATCTCAACTCCGTCAAAACCTGCTTTTTTTGCCCTGTTTGCAGCTTTTGCAAAGGCATCAATGACATTTTCAATATCTTCAGGGGTCATCTCCTTAGGAGTTGTTTTGGAATATTTTGAATATACAGCAGAAGGCGCCATGGGCTCTTTGCCATCTATGAGAAATGGATGGGTGTAAGCACCTGAATGAAAAAGCTGAATCCATGATTTTGCCCCTGCATTTTTTATTTCTGATGTCAATTCCTGAAAAGAGGTAATGGCTTCATCATTATCAATTGCAAGAAAGGCAATACCAGAGCCGATAAAATCAACTCCACAGGGGCCCACCGTGACAATACCGGCACCGCCTGCAGCCCTTGCCTTGTAGAACTCAACATATCTGGAGTTGAGTTTTCTGTCATAGGAATAGACAAGCCCTAATGAAGGATAGGCTATTCTGTTTTTCACTTCAAGATTATTGATATAAATTGGAGAAAATAGCATTGATGACTCTTGTTTCATAGTGCAGGCTCCTTTAATTATGGAACTAAAATATTAGCAAATTTGGCATCCTTCATATCACCTCAAAAGTACCTTACACTCTTTTGGGGAACCCCCTATTAAATAGGAAATGTCTCCAGAAAGTGTAAAGTACTTATGAAGGATGCCGCAAATTTCAGGTTTTTAATTTCTAACAAAACATTGTTTAATGAGTTTATTAATGTTTCTTGTTAACAATTCATTAACAAAAAATATAGAAAAGGTCAATTACAGATTATTATTAAACAAAATTTTTTATGCAGATGAAAAACAATAAATTTGATCATGTGTATGCCTTAAAACATGAGATATTCTGTTGAAACTTCTCGTTGGCTTGCGAGCAAAGCGAGCCAGGTTAATAACTTTATAAAGATGGCGTAAAACCCCTATCCCTTCAGGGTAGGGGATGTAAGCCATAAGTTAAAAGTGTTCTTCAGCCTGTACGTTTTTTTGAAGAACACAAGTTCAGTTTCAGCAGTACAGGACTTG
>JAYEHB010000425.1:4069-5471 GCA_034659375.1 Thermodesulfobacteriota bacterium | reverse complement strand
CTCCTTTTGATAGCTTTGATATTATTTTTTGCAGAAATGTAATGATATATTTTGATACAGAGACAAGGCAGAGGGTTGTAACCACACTTTCCAATGCTTTGAATCCAGGGGGGTATTTTTTTGTGGGACTCTCGGAAAATCTTCATGGGCTTGAGCACAGTTTTAGTACGGTATTACCCAGCGGATACCAGAAAAAATGGTAAGCGTTCACAGGGCACTGCACCTGCTGCGTTGTTGGGCACTTGAAGTACATGAGTACGTCGGCCTGATCCCTCACATTAATGACATTAATGCAAGCCTGACCCCTCACATTATGATCATCGAGTATTAAAAAGGATAGTCCATGAAAATATTAATAGCTGAAGATGATTTAACATCCCGTCGTATTCTGGAAGCGGTGCTGACCAAATGGGGATATGATGTTATCTCGGTTTCTAACGGAAATGATGCCATTGACAGATTGCTGGGTGATAACGCACCAAAATTGGTGCTGCTTGATTGGATAATGCCGGATAAGGATGGATTAGAGGTTTGCCGCATGGTTCGATCAAAGGAGACAACAACTCCAGCCTATATTATTCTTTTAACCGGTAAAGGAGAGAAAAAAGATATCACAAAAGGACTTGATTCCGGAGCCAATGATTATATTGTTAAACCATATGATAAAGATGAGCTGAGAGCACGCATTAATGTCGGCCAGCGAATGATTGAACTGCAGAATGCCCTTGTTGAAAAAGAAAAATTTCAGGGTGTTCTTGAAATGGCCGGTGCTGTCTGCCATGAATTTAACCAGCCATTAATGGTTATATCCGGATATTCTGAATTGTTATTAATGGATATGCCCGAAGATAACCCTCAATATGAGACTCTTAAAAAAATTAATGAACAGGTCCAGCGTTTAGGTAAAATAACAAGGAGATTAATGGGAATTACAAAATACAGAACAAAAAGCTATCTTAAGGGAAATATTGTTGATATCAATGGGTCGTCACAAGAAGAGTTCAATAAGGAGAATGTATGATTCAGAATAAGATTTTAATCGTTGATGATGAAAAAGCCATTATTACTTTGATGGAACAGTTTTTTTCACGAGCCGGTTATGAGGTAAGATCTGCCGAGAGTGGTGAAGATGCCCTGGAACTTCTTCAAAAAGACATAATTCAAGTCATGTTTTTAGACCTCAATATGCCGGGTATGAACGGAATTGAGCTGTGCAGGGCTATTCGAAAGGACATGCCCATGGCCATGATTTTTGCTGTAACAGGATATGCTTCACTTTTTGAACTCTCGGATTGTCGTGAGGCTGGATTTGATGATTATTTTAAAAAACCCATTAAAATTAAAACATTGATAGATGCTGCTGAGAATGCTTTTGAAAAAATCAACAGATGGAAAAAGACGT
>JAYEHB010000425.1:0-3969 GCA_034659375.1 Thermodesulfobacteriota bacterium | reverse complement strand
CTTTTTGAACTCTCGGATTGTCGTGAGGCTGGATTTGATGATTATTTTAAAAAACCCATTAAAATTAAAACATTGATAGATGCTGCTGAGAATGCTTTTGAAAAAATCAACAGATGGAAAAAGACGTGAGATAAAATATAACGGCCTTGATCATCGTTTCGGCTATATGTAAAAATTGAGGTGCCAACGGGGGGCAGGCTTTTGTTATTAGTGTTATTGTCAAACCTTGAAGATAGTTAACCCAAAAAGTCACAATAATGACAATAACGAAAGGTGACCCCACTCACTCAAGTGCAGTGCGTTGGGCGGAGTGATACAAATAAGGTGATGTGTGTTATGTGGAAAAATAGATCAAGTATTCAGGCTAAATTCTTGGGTAATATGATTTTTATTGCTTTTCTTTCTATTGTATTATGGTCCCTGATTTGGATACAAGGTGAATATTCTACTTTTAAGATTGAATCAGAAGCAATCCGTGTAGAACATTTTGAATCTCAACAAAAAATGCTCAAAACTGAAGTGACTGATCTTGTAAAATATATCAGAAATATGAGAGCTCAAGCAGAACAGGAACTGAAGCTTACAATTAAAGAGCGAGTTTATCAGGCACATCAAATAGCTTTGAATATATATCAACAAAATATTGAATCAAAGTCCCATGATGAAATTAAAAAAATGATCAAAGATGCCTTAAGGCCTGTTCGGTTTGATGGTGGACGCTGTTATTACTTTGCTGTTTCAATGGATGGAATAGAAGTGCTTTACCCTGTAAATCCTGAGTTAGAAGGAAAAAATTTAATTGATTTACAAGACTCAAAAGGCAGATTTGTCATTCAGAATGAAATCAAAATAATAAAAGAATCTGGTGAGGGTTTTGTCAGAAGCTATTGGATTAAACCGGATAAGAACCCTGGTGTTCAATTTCCCCAAATAACATTTATAAAGCATTTCAAACCATTGAACTGGTATTTTGGAACAGGCGATTATCTTGATGATTTTGAAAAGCAAATTAAGAAGGAACTCCTTAACAGTGTTGTAACGTTGAGATTTGGAAGAGAAGGATATTTTTTCGGGAGTACGTTTAAAGGAGAGCCGCTTTTCTCCAATGGTAAGATTACCAGAGGGACTGGCAGTGTTTGGGATCTTACGGATCCAAACGGTGTGAAAATTATCCAGGAACAGAGAAAAACTGTTGAGAATCCTCAAGGCGGGTTTATCCATTATTCCTGGAACAAATTGAATAGATCAACTCCATCTCCAAAAGTTTCATTTGTCCAGGGGATTCCCGGGTGGGAGTGGATGATAGGAGGGGGAGTCTATCTTGATACCATTGAAAAAACTATTTCTAAAAACAGGGCTGCATTAACTATTGGAATTAAAAAAAAAGTTGTCCGAAGTATATTGATCCTGGCAGTGATTATGTGTTTAATCTATCTCTGGTCAAGGCGTATTTCAAATCAAATTCAAAAGTCCATTAAAACCTTTTCCTTGTTTCTGAAAAAAGCAAGTGTTGATTCGATTACTATAAACCCAAATGACATTCAATTAAAGGAATTCAGAGAGATAGCAGTATTAACAAACAAAATGCTAAAGGATAGAAAACAAGCTGAAAAGGCACTGCAAGAGAGCGAGAATAGATTAAACACCCTTATGAATGCCACTGCCGATGTGGTGTTCCTTGCCGAACCCGATGGAACTTTTCTTGCGGTGAACAATGCTTTAGCAGAGAGCTTGAGAATGGAAAAAGAAGAACTTGTCGGCAGGAAAATGTCTGAATTTGTTTCCAAGGAGACAGCCGAAAAAAGAGAGGCTGTCCTGGAAAAAATATTAGACGATAAAAAGTCTTTCCACGGGGAGTATGAACATGCTGGAAAATATTTTGAGTACTCTGTTTATCCGATTTTTGATGATAATGGAAATATAAAACAGGCAGGGGTATTTTCCCGTGATATTACCCATGAGATCAGGATGGAAGAAAAGTTGCGCCAGGTCCAGAAAATGGAAGCCATCGGCACACTGGCCGGCGGTATTGCCCATGATTTTAATAATATTCTTTTTCCCGTTATAGGTTATACAGAAATGCTGTTAAATGATGTTTCAGAAGAGAGTCACTTTCACACCAGCCTCACCCATATCTATACCGCTGCCATGAGAGCCACAGAACTGGTAAAACAGATCCTTACATTTTCCCGCCAGGAAAAAAGCGAATTAAAACTGATGAAAATACAATATGTTGTCAAAGAGGTATTGAAACTCATCAGATCTACAATCCCCGCAACAATTGAGATCAAACAAAATATCTATGCCGACTGTGGTGCGGTCAAAGCTGATCCAACCCAGATTCATCAGATAATCATGAATCTTATGACCAATGCCTATCATGCCATGGAAGAGACTGGCGGAGAGATGACAATAACTCTCAGAGAAATCCAGGTAGATGGGTATGACCTGGTAACTCCTGATATGGAACCGGGGAGTTATGTCTGCCTGACTGTAACTGATACAGGCATTGGTATGGATAAAGTTATAATTGAAAAAATCTTTGACCCGTTTTTTACCACCAAAGAGCAAGGGAAAGGCACAGGAATGGGACTTTCCACGGTACACGGTATTGTCAAAAGCATGGGTGGTGTTGTTCAGGTCTACAGCGAGCCTGGAAAAGGATCAAATTTTCATGTTTATTTCCCAGTGGAAAAGAGTTCTTTTAAAGAACTAAAAACCCGGAACAAAGAAATCATTCAGGGCGGTGCTGAGAAGATTCTGCTGGTTGATGACGAAGAGGCAATCGTTACAATGGAAAGAGAGATGCTGGAGCAGCTGGGGTATCAGGTTACTTCACGTACCAGCAGTATTGAAGCCCTGAAAGCTTTTCGTGCAAAACCTGATAAGTTTGACCTGGTCATCACTGATATGGCAATGCCCAATATGCCCGGGGATAAACTTGCAGTTGAATTGACCAGAATACGCCCTGACATCCCCATCTTGCTCTGCACTGGTTTCAGCGAAACCATGTCTGAAGAAAAGGCAGCATCTCTGGGTATTAAAGGTTTTCTATTTAAGCCCATTGTGATGAAGGATCTTGCCCAAAAGATACGTGAAGTGCTGGATGAAAATTGAAATTGATCAGACTCCCATATTAATTTTAAAGCATCAAGGAATCAAACGAATCGTAAATATCCGGCTTAAAAATAGTGGGGAACCATTATCATAAATAACAAACAATATTCCGCAATCAATCAATTAAGGAGTATAAAAAAGGGGGATGCCGGTAGTGTTATCTACTCTACCAAGCATCCCCTTTTTTAATTTCAGCCTTGTTTCAGGCTTTTACGTTTTTCTATTAAGATCTGATCTTAATGCTTATCCTCGAACCTCTTCCTTGACTTTTGATGCAAGTTTAAAAAGGATGGTAAGGATAAGAAATCCTGTGGCAAATACGGCAAGACTGATAATAACCTCTTTGCCTGTTGGAGCATATTCCGTAACATGGTGGAGGGGTGATGGAAAGCTTGTGCCAGGTGCAATTCATTTGTGGCTTGCTTTTTCTGATGAAATTAGAGATGCATCTCGGCATCCTTCATATGACCCCCAAAGTACTTTACAGTTTTTTTTGGGAAGACACCTTTAAATAGGGAATGCCCTCAAAAAGTGTAAAGTACTTATGAAGGATGCCTGCATCTCTATTGAAAGTTTACTATGGCTTAATGACATCTGAAGAACGTGTGCGTTGTAACCGCTTCCGTTTTGCCAGGCATCAGCATCAATTTACAGTTACACGTGCATTGGTGCGCACGACTTTATCCCGGTACAGCCATCTACAACCCCATGAGTGGCGGTTTGACAAAAATAAATACGGTCGCCCTGAGATTAAGGGGGAACAGAACTCATTGGGTCTGAGATTTAATCTTTCCCACACAAATGGTCTGATTGTTTGCGGGCTGATCAAGGATGCACCAAAGGCAGAATGCA
>JAYEHB010000424.1:0-5491 GCA_034659375.1 Thermodesulfobacteriota bacterium | reverse complement strand
GATGAAATTGAATTATTCAGAAAAAATGAAAGAACAGGCTGGCCTGTTGGTACACCAGTATTTATTGAAGATATGGAAACACTGTTGAATCGAAATTTTAAACCTTAAAAAGCCAGGG
The DNA here is from genome assembly GCA_034659375.1 of Thermodesulfobacteriota bacterium. Taxonomy (GTDB): domain Bacteria; phylum Desulfobacterota; class Desulfobacteria; order Desulfobacterales; family Desulfobacteraceae; genus DATFJZ01. The sequence goes on along the minus strand of JAYEHB010000424.1, from coordinate 5,373 downwards.
CTAAAAAAAACAAAGTAAAAAGTAAAATGATTGTCCCCGGAATAATTAAGTATGGTGTCCCCGGAATTCCTGGCATCCTTCATATCAGCATAAAAGTAGTTTACACTTCTTTTGGGGAGAACACCTTTAAATAGGGAATGCCTCAAAAAGTGTAAAGTAGTTATGAAGGATGCCACAAAATCATTGCTTTTCTGATAATTGTATGGTGACATGGTATCCTGTTTAAAGGTTGTTAAAAATTTAAAATTTCTATGGGGCAACACAGGAGGCTCAAATGTTTAAAAATCTTAAGCTTAGGACAAAAATTGGTTCCGGTTTTATTATTATCATTATTATGGCTGCAGCTATTAGTTTTGTGGGATATTATGGGCTTGGCAATGTTTTAACAATTGTTGACAAGGCGAATGATGCTGACAGGCTTATGAAGTATGTACAGGATTGCCGGATACAAGAAAAAAATTTAATGATGCTGCATAATAAAAAGTATAAAAAACAAAATGATAAAACCATTACTCAAATATATAAGCAGTGTGATGAAACAATGGCTAAGCTCAAAAATCAGAAAGATAGAGTCATACTTTCCAAAGTCAAAATTGAAGTTAAAGAATATCAAAAAAATTTTAATCACTGGAGTCTCTTAGATGACAAAGGATCAATAAAACAGACAGCTATGATAAAACATGCCAGGGACTTTATTACCGCTTCAAATAAACTTCGAGAGGAAGCAAAAGCAAAAATTGCAAAAACTACTGACTTTACAGAATTAAAAAAACAGATGAGAACAGGTGATAATCAGAATCGGCTTATAAAATTCATCCTCAATATTCGTCGTCATGAAAAAAATTTTATTATCCGTGACGATGAACAATATGTAGATCGTGTTCATAACATAATTGATCAAATTGCTACTCAGATCGATGCAACTGAAGGAAGCCTTGAGGAAGATAAAGGACTTCCTGGAATGCTCTCTTTATACAAAAAAAATTTTGAGGATTATGTTAATTTATGGAAGCAGCAGCAGACAACAGAACAAAGCATGACTGCCCATGTCAGCCAGATAAATAAACTGTGTAATGAGCTTTGTGAAGGTCAAAAGAGTAAAATGATATCCATAAGCAGCAGATCCAAAACAATGATGACTGCAATCGCCCTAAGTGTCATCATTGCCGGCCTGCTTTTAGCCTTTTTTATCACCAGGGGAATAACAAAATCCATTACCAGAATTATTGAAGCTCTTAACGAAGGAGCAAATCAGGTTGTTTCTGCCTCGGGTCAGGTTTCATCAGCAAGCCAGTCCCTGGCAGAAGGCTCATCTGAACAAGCCGCTTCCCTTGAAGAGACATCTTCATCCCTTGAAGAGATAGCTTCCATGACAAAACAGAATGCCGACAATGCAACAGAGGCTGATACTCTTATGAATAAGGCAAGTCAGGTTATTAACAGAGCCAATGCTTCCATGAAGGATCTGACCTTTTCCATGAAAGAGATATCACAGGCCAGCCAGGAGACTTCAAATATTATTAAAACAATTGATGAAATCGCATTTCAGACAAATCTTCTTGCACTTAATGCTGCAGTTGAGGCTGCCCGTGCCGGCGAAGCAGGTGCAGGTTTTGCCGTGGTTGCTGAGGAGGTAAGAAATCTTGCCATGAGATCTGCCGAAGCTGCAAAAAACACTGCTCTACTTATTGAAGAGACAGTAAAAAAAGTGGGTGAAGGTTCAAAAATAGTAGATACAACAGAGAACGCCTTTGCAGAGGTTGCTTCCTCATCATCTAAGATAGGAGAGCTTGTAGGTGAAATTGCTGCAGCGTCAAAAGAACAGGCCAATGGTGTTGAACAGGTCAATACAGCCGTGACTGAGATGGACAAGGTGACCCAGCAAAATGCAGCTAATGCTGAAGAATCTGCTTCTGCTTCAGAAGAGATGAATGCCCAGGCAGAACAGATGAAAAGTGTTGTTGAAGAGCTTATTCAAATGGTAGGCAGCTCATCAGAAAATCATGAAAAAACAAATGCCGGTGTGCAGCCAATATCCCAAAAAAGACCGCAGATGACTCATTTTTCAAAAAAAGGCACCACAAAGCAGCTTAAAGCCGGAGAGGTGACACCTGATCAGATAGTAGCTTTTGATGATGACGATGATTTTTAACCTGTAATAACAAAATCAGGTTTTGATAATTGTTTCGACCACTTTGTAACTTTATAATTATATTTGGAGAAAAAAAATGTTTAAAAATTTAAATCTGGGTATTAAGCAGGGTATTGGATTTGGAATTATTATAATTCTGGCTGCTGTCATCGGCATAACAGGCTCTGTCAGTATAAAAAAAATAAATAGTTCTGTTATAACTTCTGACAACCAGAACCGCCTGATAAAGTATGTCCTTCAATTAAGGCAGCATGAAAAAAACTTTATATTAAGAAATGACCATCAGTATGCTGAAAAGGTATTTAAAATAATAGACAAGTGGACAGTACAGAAGGTACCCTTGAAGAAGACAAGGGGATTCCCAAAATGATTGATAATTATAAAAAAGCATTTAAGGGATATGTTCAGATCTCACAACAACAGGAAAAGCCAAAAAGCATCATGGATCAGAGTGCGATAACTTTTTTAAAAGGATCTGAAGAGCTGAGGGAAGATGCAAAAAAAATTATTCAAAAATCAACTGATTTTCAAGAGCTAAAGAAAAATATCAGGACAGGTGATAATCAGAATCGTCTTATAAAATATGTCCTTAAAATGCAGAAATATGAGAATGAGTATCTACTCTCACAAAATTCGAAATCTGCTGAAAAAACATTAAAAATAATAACCGATATTAATGCCCAGATAAACAGAACAGAAGGAACCATTGAGGAAGACAAAGGCCTTCCCGGCACTGTTGATGATTATAAAAAAGCATTTGATGAATATGTCCATCTGACACAACAGCAGGACAAGCTAAAAACAGTGATGATTCTAAATGCTAGAAAATGTATAAAAGGAGCTGAAGAGCTGAGAGTAGAAGCAAAAAAGTCCATGACATCAATCATGGCAGTATCAAAAAAGCTTATGCTGACAGCGACGGTTGTTTCTGTTCTGCTTGGTATTTTTCTTGCTTTTTTTATTACAAAATCTGTTACTGCACCCATTAAAAAAACAACTATTTTTATTGAAAAATTATCCCATGGAGATTTTACTATTTTTCTCGATATTCAACAGAAAGATGAAATAGGTGTTATGGCAGAACAACTTAACACAACAGTTGCACAATTAGGTAAAATGTTCGGCAATGTACTAGCAGAAGTTCATTTATTAGATTCAGCTTCCACTAATCTTGCAGATATTGCACAACAGATGAATGCCGGCACAGAGAAAGCTTCGAACAGATCAGGCACAGTAGCTGCTGCTGCAGGAGAGATGAGTTCCAATATGAATTCCGTTGCTGCTGCAACGGAACAGGCTTCAACCAGCATCAGCATGGTTGCCACTGCTGCTGAGGAGATGACAGGTGTTATCAGTGAAATTTCCAAAAATTCAGAACAAGCCAGCCATATCGCAAAAGAAGCTGTAACAGATGCAGAAAATGCTTCCACAGCCGTGGATGAATTAGGACGTGCAGCAGTAGAAATAAACAAGGTCACAGAGGCCATCACATCAATTTCAGAACAGACCAATCTTCTAGCTCTTAATGCAACCATAGAAGCTGCCCGTGCAGGAGAGGCAGGAAAGGGGTTTGCAGTTGTTGCCACAGAAATCAAAGAGCTTGCCAAACAGACTTTTGAAGCTACCAAAGAGATAAAATCAAAAATTGATAATATTCACAGCTCCACACAGGGGACAGTAACCCGAATCCAGAAAATTTCAACAGTTATCAATGAAATTAATGATATAACAGCCACCATTGCCGCTGCTGTGGAGGAACAGGCAGCAACCACAAAGGAAATTTCCGATAATGTTATGCAGGCATCCCAGGGAATTGCCGAGGTAACTGAAAACATATCCACGACATCCTCTGTGGCAGGAGAAGTCGCAAATGATATTTCCGAGGTAAACCAGGTGACCAGTGAACTTTCCGGCAACAGCTCTAAGGTAAATCTAAATGCTGAAGAACTGGGCAAATTATCCAAACGGCTTCAGGAACTGGTTAGTATGTTTAAAATATAACCGGCACGGCCGGAGCGTGGTTTCCGCATCGGCCACAACAAAGTTAAAAAATCTATCATTGCAGTCGTTTGGACGGACTTTCATATAAAAAAAAAAGACAGAAAATGACAGAAAAAAAACAGATAGCAAACGATCATATATATGACCTTATAAAAACAAACTCTCTTTTTTCAGGGTTTACTGCAGAACAACTGTCTCTTATTTGTGATCTTTTTCATAAAAAAAGCGTAAACAAAGGAGACCTTGTTATGCAGCAGGGCAGCAGGGCAAAGTCTCTATATATTATTGTTACAGGCCGGGTTCTTGTATTTAGAGAAACAGAGGAAGGAGAGAGCATCCCCATTGATACAAGCGGCCCTGGAGAATGCCTCGGTGAAATGGCATATTTTACAGACAAAAGACGTTCAGCTTTTGTCAGAGCCATGGAAGACTGTTTTTTTCTTCAGCTTGATTATAAAGATATAGACATGGCATTACAAAAAATTCCGAGTCTATCCATGAATTTAACAAATATGTTACAAGATCACATTTTCCCCAGTCTCTTTTGGTTTCTACAACACCTTTTTCTTCAGAATTTTCAACAATAGTTATTTTCTAATATGTTGTAGGCCAGCTTGACCAGTTATTTGGTATAAAATCTACAAGTGTGATTCTGTCTACACCTGCTTTCCCGTTTTTAACAACCGCACCGTCAAGAATTCCGCCTTTTGCAACTCCCCATGGTGCCGGAGTGCCTGCTGCAATGGAAATAACGATTTTATCGTTTTTCATTGTAATATCAGAGTCTGTATTAGCATCACCGCTTTGAACGGGAGTTGGACCCTTTTCAACAGATACGCCTGCAAAAGATGTTATTGGTAGTACTAATACTAAAAGAAATAAGGAAACAATCCCTGTTATAAAATAACTTGTAAACTTTCCCTGACCGGAATTTTTCATAAAACCTCCAAAATTTTAATTAATCAAAAATATCAGCCGCATTATAATGAGTAGCGGGGATATACAAATTCACCCGATACAACAGTTACAGGGATTTTACCCTACCCTGACCAAAAATCAGACAGCTAACTGAAAACCGTAAACAATTTTTTTTGTATCCTATTCAAATTCCGGGGTAAAATTTTATGATATCAATGAATATTATTATAACCTACTGTTTTTATTAATGCTCAAAATTTGATTTTTGAGATTAAACGGCGTTTACCCCTAAATTTGAATAG
>JAYEHB010000423.1:0-5501 GCA_034659375.1 Thermodesulfobacteriota bacterium | reverse complement strand
TAAAATCCGGTGAAGACCTGACAGAAGCCAGAAACCTCTCCATAGTGGGACTGATCCTTGTCTTTGGTATTGGCGGCATGAGTTTTTCCGCAGGAGAATTCACTCTTCAGGGAATTGGACTTGCAGGTATACTCGGGGTTATAATGAACCTTGTGCTTCCAAAGGGGGAGCTATAAATAGTATAAATAGTAACTCTGAGATATATTTACCTGGGATCTAATAAAAAACCACTGTTATTTTTTTTGCTTCTGATTTTCTCACTGTAAGATGATACCCCCGCACACCAACATCAATATCGCCTGTTTCAGTGTTCACATCTTCGACCTGAAACAGGCTGCCAGGTGTTACACCAAGGGCTGAAAGTTTTGCGCCTATGCCTTTTTTATTGCTGCTGACGCTTATGAGCCTTGCCTTTGCTCCTTTTTGAGCAGTTGCCAGGGAAGTACTCTCTTTTGTCAGCATTGAACACGCTTCAACATAATTTTTAATATTTCCAATGCATTTTTCAGCACCCTGGTGACACTCTTCCATGGAAAAATCATTTTCACAAAATCTTCTAAAACCCTTTACCCACTCTTCTCCGCTCCGGGGACAGATCTCGGCAAATTCAACAAACCTCACTATACGTTCAAGAACTTCAGGGGTAACAGCATGCTCCATTCTACAGGCAGCTTCATCTGCCTGATCAACATCATCAATACATAAGATCTCAAGAATAAATTTTTTAAGGATCTCATGACGTCTGATCACATCCAAAGCTGTTTTTTCCCCTGCTTCAGTTAAAGTAATGACATCATAGGGTGCATAATTAAGATAACCTTTTTTGGCAAGAGACTTTAAAGCTCCTGTAACAGAAGAGTTGTTAACCTCAAGTCTTTTTGCAATTTCCTTTACCCGTGCTGCCTGTTTATCCTCAATAATATGATAAATTGTTTCAAGATAATCTTCAAGGCTTGCTGTTAATACGTTCTTTTTCATACTTACTCCCGTCCATATAATAAAATTTAATCTATGCCTAACATTTTCCTATTATCCCAAATAATTATAAGTGTAATCAAAATTTGTCAAGGTAAGAAATATATTATCCGCCCTGACCCCGTTCACCTTTTTTTGATAATATTTAAAAAAGAGTTGACATACATTTTATTGCAGCATATTTATATAAATACAAATATATTTGTGTACCCAAACTTAATTAGACATCACATTTAAGGAGAAAAGATGATTCAGCACTCAGATTTAAAACATAAAAGAATTGCATTAGACTCCATTGGATATTTAAACCGTGCAGGAATGGCTGCGGGAAACAAAGGCCGATTTAAAGAGGCAGAAAAAAATTTAAAAAGTGCTCTGGGTAAAATTTATGGCATCGGTTTAAAATGCCTGGAGCCTAAAATTCTCAACAATCTTGGTTTAATATATGCCATGGAGGGCAGATGGGATAAATCCCTTTTCTATTACAATGACGCACTTGAAATTATAGAAGAAAGAATTGGAAAGGACAATTCATTATATAGGATAATCCAAAAAAATTTAACAGCTCTGTTTCAGCAGCATTCATAAAAATTTTTAATCATGTTGAAAATTAAAACAAAATTCCGTTTGGTCGTTGCAGGATACAGTTTTTTTCCCATCCTGATCATGATTCTTTTAACAGAGAACAATTCTGTTTTTCTGGATCATTCATTTCAAAATGCGCTTGGTTTAAGTATTGCTGCTTCTTTTATTCTCACCATATGTTCGCCTTTTCTCCTGGGGCTGAGGTGGATTTTTTTTAAACAGTTAAACATAATTTCAGCTCTTTGTACTGAAATTAAAAATGGTGATTATCACTATTTTGATCTGCCCAACCAGCCCAATGACAACAGCGATGAAAATGAGATGCTCTTTCTCATGCGCAATATGAACTGGATGATAAGGCAGATAGAAAACAGAGAAAATAATCTTGAACAAAAAGTTGAATCCCGGACAAAAGAGCTTGTGCATACCAACAGAGAGCTTAAAAAAGCTAAAAATGCTGCCGAGGAGTCAGCAAGGGTTAAAAGTGAATTCCTTGCCACCATGAGCCATGAGATCAGAACGCCCATGAACGCAATCATGGGCATGAGTGAGCTTGTTCTCAACACAGAGCTTGATGATCAGCAAAAAGAATTTATCAATATCATAAACTCTTCTTCCAGCTCTCTTCTTAAAATACTCAATGACATTCTTGATTTTTCCAAGATTGATGGAGGAAAACTTCTCATTGAAAATATTTCTATGAACATCAGGGAGATGATGGAAGAGATTACAGATATGTTTAAAAGCACAATAATGGATAAGGATATTGAGCTTTTAATCGATATTGGCAAAGATGTTCCAAAAAGTATTTATGGAGATCCCCTGCGCATTCGCCAGATTCTTGTGAACCTGATTTCCAATGCATTAAAATTTACAGAAACAGGTGAAATATGTATAAAAATAAGAGTTAAAGCCATTGCTAACAAAAATGCAGAAATAATCTTTTCTGTCAAGGACACTGGAATCGGAATGGATAAAGAGACCATGTCCAGGCTTTTTAATCCTTTTTCCCAGGCCGATGGTTCCACCACAAGACAATTTGGAGGCACTGGCCTTGGCCTTGCAATTTCAAAAAAGCTTGTAAATTTAATGCAGGGTAATATTGAGGTTCACAGTAAAAAAGGAAAAGGCAGTTGTTTCTCTTTTTCCTTAAAACTTAAATCCTGGGATAAAGATAAATATGAACCTCTTATTGTACCGGTTAATCTTAAAAACAAAAAAGTTTTTGTTGCAGTGAAGAACTCAACTGCAAGACGAATCATCTCTGACTTTTTGGATACAAAAACAGCCATTACGCCTGAAATACTCTCATCACTTTTTGAGCTTGAAAAACTCCTTGAACAGAACAGCCTTACGGCAAAAGAGTTCATGAAAAACCTTTCATTAAAACTTAAAACAACTGTAATAAAAAATGATGCAAGAAAACTTGAAAATGCAATAAAGCGATTTGAATTTAAAACAGCAAAGCAGATACTTAAAGATATTAAAGAAAAAATTTCAAACAACACCTTGAATTAAAAACTCAACTTTCTGGATTGGGCATGTCAAGGTCTGGACGCTGCGTGCGATATGGTTTTGAGACTTTAACCGGTAAAATTAAGGTCAGAAAGTTGAGTTAAAAATACTTGTTATTACATGGATTAATTATGGAACAATTAAAAAAAGATAGAGAACGAATTCTGATAGTTGATGATACACCGGCAAATATTGATCTGCTCGGAGCAATGCTTTTTTCCAAATATGATATAAGTGTTGCCGTCAACGGACCTATGGCAATTGAAATTGCCGGTTCCAATGAGCCTCCTGATCTTATTCTTCTGGATATTATGATGCCTGAAATGAATGGGTATGAAGTTGCAAAAAAATTAAAATCAAATAAAAAAACAGAGAAAATTCCTGTAATATTTGTCACCGCAAAAATTGAAGAAAAAGATGAGGCGTTTGGATTTTCCATGGGAGCTGTTGATTATATCAGAAAACCTGTTTGTGCATCTGTAGCCTTGGCCAGGGTAAAGTCCCAGTTGGAACTTAAACGCTATCGTGATGATCTTGCCGGCATGGTGGAAGCAAAGACCTTTGAGGCAGAAAATTCAATAAAACTGCTTGAAGATGAAGAGATTCAGCGGATAATGGTTGAAAAAAGACTTAAAACCAGCAAAGAATCCGCCCATAAAAACCTTGTCTATTTTCGTGAACTTTTCATGAATTCACCTTACGGAATAGTGCTTGTGGGCATTGACAACAAAATAATACGCGCAAACAACAGTTTTTCAAAACTTGTTGGTTTCAGCACAGAGGAGATAATCAATAAAAAAATTTCCGATTTCTCAGTATCAGAAGAGTGCAAAAACGAATACAACAGCCTTATCAAACAGGCAATGACAGAAGAGAAACACTTTCTTGATACAAGGTGTTTTCACAAAAAAGGGTTTCATATTCATGTATCTGCCCGGGCATGTCCGGTTAAAATAAACGGAGATGTCCAGGGAGTATTTGTGATTTATGAAAATATTTCCCAGCGGAAAATGTTTGAGAACAAATTAAAACACCAGGCTTACCATGATGCCCTCACAGGAATACCAAACCGAACTCTTCTTATGGAACGTATTGACCTTGCCATTAAAAAATCCCAGGAATCAGATGATTTCAAGTTTGCAGTTTTTTTAATGGATCTTGACCGTTTTAAGAGCGTTAATGACAGCTTAGGGCACCAGGCAGGAGATAAACTTTTAAAATCAATAAGTTCTAAAGTCCAGGAATGCTTAAGATCTGTGGATACAATTGCACGACTTGGAGGTGATGAATTTGCCATTCTGCTTGAAGATGTCAAAGACAACGCCCAGGTAGCAAACATTGCATCAAGGATAAAAGAAGCTGCTGAAGCCCCTTTTCTCATTGATAAACAAAAAATTCAGATAAGTGCCAGTATTGGAATAGTAATTAAAACTGAAAACTATGAAAATTCAGATAATCTAATGCGGGACGCAGACCTTGCCATGTATGATGCAAAGGATACTGGAAAAGCACAATTTAAATTTTTTACCAGTAAAATGCGTGAAAAACTCATGGAATCAATCATAATTGAAAATGAACTGAGAACAGCCGTTGATAATAATGAGTTTACTCTTTATTATCAACCCATTATCAATCTTGAATCCAATAGAGTTGAAGGTTTTGAAGCCCTTGTCCGCTGGAATCATCCAGACAGGGGAATTGTAGCACCGGATAATTTTATTCCCATTGCCGAGGAGACAGGACTTATTATACCCATGGGAGAGTGGATAACCAATGAAGCCTGCAGACAACTTGCATGCTGGAGAGAACAATTCCAGAATTATCATGATTTGACCATGAGCATAAACATTTCAATCAAGCAATTCCTTCAAAAAGATTTTACTGATTTTTTTATGGATACTGCATTAAAATACAACCTGCCCTCTTCAAGCATAAAAATAGAATTTACCGAATCCCTGCTCATGGAGCATACAGAATCAGCAGTAAAGAAATTTGATAAACTTAGAGAATACGGTTTTCTACTTGTTATTGATGATTTTGGAACGGGATACTCTTCTCTTTCATATCTTCATCAGTTCCCCATAGACACTATTAAAATAGACCGCTCTTTTATAAATTCCATGGGAAACAGGGCAAAGAGCCTTGAAATTGTTAAATCCATTATATCACTTTCAAAAAATCTCGGGTTATCACTTGTGGCAGAAGGGGTTGAAAAAAGAGACCAGCTTAAAACCCTTGCTGAACTCTCATGTGAAAGTGCCCAGGGATACTATTTTGCAAAACCTTTATGTGAAAAATCTGCAACAGATTTTTTAATAAATAAGGGACCTTCCAAAAAATAATCCTCGTCATAAGGAGGGGTCAGGCCTGACCCCGTTCACAAAAAATAGAACTTGTACTTAGAACCAACTCTGTGATATTTTTTT
>JAYEHB010000422.1:0-5555 GCA_034659375.1 Thermodesulfobacteriota bacterium | reverse complement strand
GATTTAGGAAATAGACCAATATCCGGCGCTGCTCCCTCGGGAAAAGATGTCAGGTATGAACCAGATTTTGAGTCTCTCTCAAAGGAGATTTCCAAACTCAGTGATCCTTCCGCAACCACAACAATAAACTGGAAAAATGTTGTCTCTTTATCATGCAGTATACTTGAAAATCAGTCAAAACATCTCCAGGTGGTGTGCTATCTTGGTTATGCTCTGATTAAAACAGAAAATATGGATGGTCTTGCAAAAGGCGTTCATATTTTAAAAGAGCTTCTGGAGAATTTCTGGGATACAATGTATCCTGCGAAAAAGCGAATGAAAGGCAGACGCAGCATTGTTCAATGGTGGGAAAATAAAGTATCGGATTTTCTTGCAGGCTCAGATCCGGTAATATGGGAAAAAGAGAAGCGGGATAAACTTATTAATGATTTTAATGCAGTTGATGAATTTTTTGGAGAAAAGATGGAGGATGCTCCCCTCCTGCGTCCCCTTATTAATAAGATTAAATCTGTTGTTGAGGAAAAATTTGAAGAACCTGATGAACCGGAAGGCTCTGAAGAGTCTGAAGAGTCTGAAGAGTCTGAAAAACCGGTTGAAACTAAAAAAACTGTAATTCAAAAACCGAGTGAAACTGTAAAAAAAAGTGGCAAATCTAAAAAACCGGTTGCCAAGGCAAATTCTGCTGATTCAGATATGGATCATGCAACCATGCTCAAACAGGGATTGAGTCTTCTTGGAAAATCTGTTTCAGGTTTAAGAAAGCAGAATCCATTTGATCCTGTTCCATACCGACTCAACAGAATTGTTGCCTGGTCTTCCATTAGCGACCCTCCCACAGCAGTAGGAGGAAAAACAATGCTGCCTCCTCCGGAAGAGCATATAATTGCTGCAATAACAGGTTTCTATGACTCCGGCAAATGGCAGGAACTTGCAGATTTTTGTGAATCCAAAGTAAAACAGTACATTTTCTGGCTTGATTTAAGCAGATATGTTGCTGAAAGTATGGAGCAGTTGGGTCATCAGACTGTCAGTGATGTTGTTGCTCAAGAGACATCTCTGTTTATTCAACTGGTTCCAGGTATTGAAAAGCTTTCATTTTCAGATGGAATTTCCTTTGCTGATTCAGGAACAAAAGAGTGGTTAAGGGAATTTTCCAATAAAAAATCTCCAGGAACTTCAAAGATTACTTCCGAACAGACAGATTCGGTAAAACAGACAATTTTAGAGCAGATGGGCAATGCACAAAAGCTGATCAAAGAGAAAAAACTTGATTCAGCACTCACTCTTTTTTTTGAGCCCATGTCCAACTCATCATCCCAGCGTGAACGGTTTTTGTGGGAACTTGGACTGTGCCGTTTATTAATCAATTCAAAACAGATAAAAATAGCATCCTTTTATATAGAGGATATTATAACGATCCTGGAGAAATATAAACTGGAAATATGGGAGCCTGACATTGCCATTGATGCTTTAGCACTGGTTTTAACAGGGCTGAGGCTTCAGAAAAAAGATCAGCATAAGGATCTAATTGAATCAATAATTAATAAGATCTCCATGCTTGATCCATTAAAGGCTCTGGAGGTTCTTTAATTATTCATTTTTTAAAAATTAAAGGAGGGGAGTATGGCTAAACAAGGATCAGTTGCGCCAAAAGAGAGAGTTAATATTACTTACAAGCCTGCCACAGGGGATGCAAAGGAAGAGGTGGAACTTCCTTTGAAAGTGCTTGTTACTGGGGATTTTACCATGGCAGAGGATGAAACCCCTGTTGAAGACAGAAAGGCGCTTAATGTTGACAAAGATAATTTTGATAATGTTCTGAAATCATATAATATCAGTCTTGATGCGGTTGTGGAGAACAAGCTCTCTGACGAGCCTGATGAACAGATGGCTGTCAAACTTGACTTTAACAGCCTTAAGGATTTTAATCCTGATGCCATTGTTGAAAAGGTTCCTGAATTAAAAAAGCTTGTGGAGTTGAGAAATGCACTTAAGGCTGTTAAGGGGCCCCTTGGAAATATCCCTGAATTCAAGAAAAAACTCAATGCAATTGTTAAGGATGAGGGCGCAAAAGAGAGAATTCTAAAAGAGCTTGGAGTTGATGAATAAGGAGATTCATAATGGCAGAACAAGAAAAAAAAACAGAAGAACAACAGGAAGCATCAACAACAGAAGAGATGTCTCTTCTGGATGAAATTGTTCAGGCTACACGTCTCAAGCCTGAAGATGAAGGTTATGATACAACAAAACAGGGTGTCCAGGCTTTTATTGATGAACTGCTCAAGCCTGAGCGTGAGGGGATAAAGATAGGCAAAGATCTGATTGATGAGATGATTACAAACATTGATTCAAAACTGAGCCTTCAGATGAATGCCATTCTTCACAACAAGGATTTTCAAAAAATTGAATCCTCGTGGCGTTCTTTAAAATATCTGGTTGATCATACTGATTTCAGGGAAAATACAAAAATTGAAATTTTAAATGTTTCCAAACAGGATCTGCTGGATGATTTTGAAGATGCTCCTGAAGTTACACAATCAGGGCTTTACAAGCTTGCATATACTGCAGAATATGGGCAGTTTGGTGGTCAGCCCTATGGTTTGATGGTGGGAAATTATGAATTTGGACCTGGTCCCCAGGACATATCTCTTCTCCAGAACCTTGCCAGTGTCTCAACCGTGTCCCATGCTCCGTTTATTGCAGCAGCAGGTTCACAGTTTTTTGGTCTTGACAGTTTTGAGGGACTGCCAAACCTTAAAGATCTCAACGCAATATTTGAAGGCCCCCAGTATGCCAAATGGCAGTCCTTTCGTGAGTCTGAAGATTCAAGAAATATTGGCCTTACAGTTCCCCATTTTCTGTTAAGACTTCCCTATGGTCAGGATACTGTGCCAGCCAAGAGTTTTGATTTTAACGAAGATGTTTCAGAAGGGAACAATAATTTTCTCTGGGGTAATGCAGCTTTTACCTTTGCTTCCAGAATAACAGAGAGTTTTGGGAAATTCAGATGGTGTGCCAATATTATAGGTCCCCAGGGCGGCGGAGCTGTTGAGGATCTGCCTTTGTATCAGTATGAATCCATGGGCGGCATTGAAACCAAAATACCAACTGAAGTGATGATTTCAGAAAGAAAAGAATTTGAGCTTGCAGAAGAAGGTTTTATTGGTCTTACCATGAGAAAAGGAAGTGATAATGCAGCTTTCTTTTCCGGTAATTCTGTTCAAAAACCAAAAAATTTCGGTAATACTGCAGAAGGAAAAGCAGCTGAGCTAAATTATAAGCTTGGAACACAGCTTCCATACAATTTTGTGGTAGGCAGACTTGCCCACTACATGAAGGTTATTCAAAGGGAGAACATAGGAACATGGAAAGAGCGGGGAGAGCTTGAAGATGAGTTGAATAGCTGGATCAGACAGTATGTTTCCGACCAGGAGAAGCCAGGACCCGGTGTAAGAAGCAGAAGACCTCTGAGAAAGGCATCAATTGAGGTGAGTGATGTTGAAGGTGAACCTGGATGGTACAGGTGTTCACTTAAACTTCAGCCCCATTTTAAATACATGGGAGCATCTTTTGAACTTTCTCTTGTTGGAAAGCTTGATAAATCATAATTTTTTGGGCCCCGTTAGTTTCTTAATTCTTATTTTTGTGTTTTTTTTTGGCAAAAGCCATAACCTGAATAAGATGCAATAACCATGCTCCGGCCAGTTTCTGCCCTTCAGGGTATGCCGGTTATAGCGTGGATTTTATTAATTTGATCAAAGGAGAAGAACACCATGGCAATGACATCTTATCTTAAAGTAGAGGCAAATGATCAGGGAGAAATCAAGGGAGACTGCTCCCAGGAAGGAAGGGAAGATCTGATTCTGGTGTACAGTATTGATCACAAAGTGGAAATTCCCAGGGATACCCATACAGGGCTTCCCACGGGACAGCGTATTCATAAACCTTTTCAGGTTATCAAGCACAAGGATAAAAGTTCACCAGGATTATTCCAGGCCTGCTGCTCTGGTGAACAGATGAAAATAGAGCATAAATTTTTCCGTATCACTGATGCTGGAAAAGAGGAGCATTATTTTACAATTAAACTGGAAAAAGCCATAATTGTAGAGATGCAGGAGTACAATCCATTGACTTTTCTTGAAGAGAATAAACCATACAGGGATATGGAATCCATACTTTTTACCTATGAAAAAATAATATGGACTTATGAACCTGACGGTGTTGAAACAGAGGATTCATGGAAAACACCAAAAGCGTAATGCCCTTACCCCAAAGGCCTGATACGTCGAGTATTAGACCTTTGGGTCGCCTTGTAGATGAATCACTATATTTTAAATTTTGAGAAATGTATGCCATGTATGAACAGACATTACTTGAACGTATTGAAAGTCTTGAATCCGACGAAAAGGATTTTGAAGAGAACAGTGCTGAAAAAGAGGTGAAATCAATCGCATCTTACCTTAGAAAATTGCTGAATACAAACAGGGGAACTGTTTTGATTGCAGATGATTTTGGCATGCCTGATATGACAGTTTTTTCCGGTGGAGGACTTTCAGAAACAATGGAAAGAATTGAGAAAGCAATTTTGGACACTGTACAAAAATATGAAAAAAGATTATCAAAGGTAAAGGTGAACATTGAATCAAATAAAACAGATGTTTTAAATATTCGTTTCAGCCTTGAAGGAGTTCTTTCAAGACAGGATACTGTTCCTGTTTTTCTTGAATCATATGTTCAGCCTGGGGGCAGGGTCAGCATAAAAAAATAGAGGATTGAAATTTGTATAACAAATATTACCAGAATGAACTGTTCAAATTAAGGGAGCTTGCTAAAGAATT
This sequence comes from Thermodesulfobacteriota bacterium, assembly GCA_034659375.1. Taxonomy (GTDB): domain Bacteria; phylum Desulfobacterota; class Desulfobacteria; order Desulfobacterales; family Desulfobacteraceae; genus DATFJZ01. The sequence continues at coordinate 717 of JAYEHB010000422.1, read as the reverse complement.
TGCCACAGCCCATCCGGCTGCTGCACCAATGCTGACAAGTGAATCTGTTGATCCTGATGTTGAACGTCTCCTTGAGGGGACAGCTTTTCTGACGGGACATCTTCAACACAAGATTGATGATGATTTTCCCGAGTTTATTCACGGGTTAATGGATATTGTCTATCCCCATTATCTGAGACCGATTCCCTCCATCGCCATTGTATCTTTTTTTCCCAAGCCCTCATTAATGGAGAGTATAACTGTTCCTGCAGGTACGTTCCTCTCTTCAAAAGAGAAAAATGGAATAAAATGTACGTTTCGGACAGAATTTGATCTTCCAGTTCATCCCTTAAAAATTATATCTGCAAAAACGTCCACCAAGGGGAAAAAATTTACTATTTCCCTTTCCATGCAGGTCTCAGGTATTTCACTTTCCCAGTGGAGCCCGAATAAAATTTCTTTTTTTCTTTCAGGTGCTTATGCAAAAGCATCGGATCTATTTGCATGTTTTACAAAATTTATTTCAAATATAAAAATTGTTCCAAAAAATCAAGGCAAAGAATACCAGGTACCTCCAGAAGATTTTCAAACCTCCGGGTTTAACAGAAACAATTCACTGTTTTCATACCCTTTACAATCTTTTTCAGGTTTTTCTCTTTTACAGGAGTATTTTATTTTTTCAGAAAAGTTTCTTTTTTTTGAGCTTGCAAATTTGAATAAATGGCAGAAGAGGGGGGA
>JAYEHB010000421.1:3186-5604 GCA_034659375.1 Thermodesulfobacteriota bacterium | reverse complement strand
TGTGGGGTTTACAGGGTTAAAGACTGGGAAAATCTCAAAGTGCTACCCACAAGGATACCCTGTGGTCTAACCTATCTACTAATTATGTCTTAAAACTGTTACATTTTAAGGGGAATTAGTAATTAAACTAGACCTAATATTTAATCATCTAATGCACCAGGTGATAAGTTTTGATTGTTTTAATTGTTTTAATATTGACTCAACTTTCTGGATTGTGCATGTTAAGGTCTGGACGCTGCGTAGGGTTTTGAGACTTTAACCGGTAAAATTAAGGTCAGAAAGTTGAGACATTGATTTACCCGTCGGTTTGAGTGTGGTCATAGGCATCAAAATCAGGCATTTCATTTTTAAAATATTCTTTCATTTTTTTAGTTATATTATTTTCTATCTGTCTTACTCTTTCCCTTGAAATGGAATATTGTTCTCCAATTTCCTGAAGAGTCTGTGGTTCATCAGAAAAAATTCTTTTGTTAAATATATCAAGTTCCCTCTGTTTAAGGCTTTTTTTAAACTCTTTTACCCTGAGGTGAAGAATATCTTCAATCTCTTTTCTGGCAATCCTATCTTCAGTGGAATCGCTCTCAACATTAATGAACTCGATTCTTTCTGTATCTGAATCACTTCTTAAAGGCTCATCAAGGGAAAGATCCCAGCCGTCAAGTCGTTGGTCCATATCAATTATTTCTTTTTCAGAAACACCCATTCTTTCGGATAAAAGTTTTGGTTTTGGATCAAATCCCTCATCAATGAGTTTTTGTTTTTCCTTTTTAAGTCTGAAAAAGAGCTTGCGCTGTCCCTGGGTGGTACCTATTTTAACCAGTCGCCAGTTATCCATTATAAATTTTAAAATATATGCTTTTATCCAGAAAGCGGAATAATATGAAAATTTAACATTTTTGTAGGGATCAAATTTTTTAACAGCCTGGACAAGTCCGATATTGCCTTCCTGAATAAGATCCAGCAGGTTCTGCATCCAGATCCTTTGAAATTCCAGGGCAATCTTAACCACAAGCCTTAGATTGGATGTAACCATTATATAGGCAGCCTCGCTGTCATCATGTTCCTGAATTTTTTTTCCAAGATCTTTTTCTTCATCCCTTGTAAGAAGCCTGTATTTGTTTATTTCAGCAAGATAGCTTTGAAGAGGATCTGATTTAACAAGAGCTTTTTCTGAAGAAGGTGCCCTCTGGGTCATTGGCATCAGATATCCTTTTTTTGAAACAGGATTTGTTTTTTGGGGAGCAGCTTTTGTTTTTTTGGGTGTTGTCTTGGCTTTTTTTAAAGCAGGTGTTACTTTTTTGGACGTAGCCTTGGTTTTTTTTGAAACAGTTTTGGCTTTTTTTGAAGAAGGCTTTACATTTTTTGTCTTAGCTTTCTTTGTTGTACTCTTTATTTTTTGCGTACTCATATATACCTGCTTTTTTTTAATATTATATTTTTACTAAGGGAACTGCCATGCCCTGAGTGCCCCGGAAAAAAATAAATCTACAGTCCGGCCTGCCTTTTAACTCGTCTTCGGCGTTGCACCAAAGGGCACATATTTCAATATGCTCCCTTTAGTGTGCCTGGAAGATAAGTTAAAATTCTGCACCGTTTGTGCAAATTTATTAATTTTCGTGATCCTGCCAGGCACAACCAACATAGAAAATGACAAATTTTTCCCAACATGTTGCAGCCCCTCTGAACAAGGACGTAACTACACCAAACAGTAACTTTTGTTCTTTGTTGTGGGCAAACCGAGGTGAAAAATCAGGTCTGCCCGTAGCAGTTTATATGAAACTCCGCCTAACTATTTAAATTCATGGAGTTTCATCATTTGTTGTGGCCGATGAAAAAGACCATGCTTCGGCCATGCCGGTTTATATGAAAGTCCTGGCAAACCAGTAGGGGCAACCCCCTGTGGTTGCCCTTCTTCATTTGTTGTGTGCAGACTTAGACCACCAAGGCTGCCCGTGGCAGTTATACAAATGCCATACCGAAACTATATTAAACTAAAACGAACCAAAGATCGATGAAAAAATAAAAAAAATTACTGGACAAAAAGAAAATGCTCTGGTATAAGTCCTTCTTGTTTGCGCCTGTAGCTCAGCTGGATAGAGCAACGGACTTCTAATCCGTAGGCCGCAGGTTCGAATCCTGCCAGGCGCACCATTTGATATCAAGGGCATTCAGCTTTTCTGGCTGAATGCCCTTTTTTTGTCTTCGTGTCTTTTTGTCCACTTTTAAAATTATAGTCAATGATTTTATGGTAAGCTATGTGAAAGTACTTGTCAATTTTTTAAAGAAATATGAATAAACTCATTGACAGATTTAATGACAAAAAAAATAGGCTCTTGTTGGATTCCGGGGGCTTATTTTCGTTGTTGTTCATAATCGTTTGAAAATATTGAGAATAATGTCTAATATTGCAATTTTTAA
>JAYEHB010000421.1:0-3086 GCA_034659375.1 Thermodesulfobacteriota bacterium | reverse complement strand
AATAAACTCATTGACAGATTTAATGACAAAAAAAATAGGCTCTTGTTGGATTCCGGGGGCTTATTTTCGTTGTTGTTCATAATCGTTTGAAAATATTGAGAATAATGTCTAATATTGCAATTTTTAAAACTCTGCGATATTTCAACAAATTCAGGTGGTTAGCATAGTTCTGCTTCAAAAGACCATGAAACACAATATGAGCCATGTAAAAAATGGGATTGGTTTATTTGGAATGAGTTTCCAGAGCCTTTGTTTTTATCCTTAAAAAATTTGTTGAATCAAGGTTTCGACCCGTTCAATTTTACAAAAATTTAGCAAGGGCAAAAATATCTGTCAAGGGTTATTTTTCTTGACGTGCATACATAATATAAATACAATAATAATTATGAGCTTGAAGGGATGAAAACCAAAACCAAGGAGGTTAAGGCATGACCGCCGTTACATTTGATACACATATTTTTATAAAACGAATGACAAGTGCTGGATTAAGTGACAAGCAAGCCGAAATTCAATCAGAAACTTTAAATAACGCTCTTCTTGAATTTCAAAAAAGCACACTCTATGAGATTGTGAGGAAAAAAGATATAGAACACCTGGCAACCAAAACAGATATAATTAATATCATCAAATGGGTAGCCGGTATGCTAATTGCCCAGGTTGCGGTTGGTGCCACATTGATTAAAATATTGTCGTGAGCAAAAAAAGCGGATTCAGATTATTTAAGTCTGGTTCTCTTTTTGAAATTGTCTAAAACTGCGGATTCCGCCGGTTTAGACAAGTCGTCACATCACACGCCTAACGATCACACAATCTTATCTGTGCTTGCCAAGCAATTTGACAGACAGCTTGAGGCAAACCTTCATTGCGTTTTGCAATAACCCGACTTTTTCTGGCAGGCAGTCTATATGCTTGAGCAGCTTCAATAAGAGCACGTCGAACATTTATCTGCTGTGCTGGATGTGGCATAGAAATATCAGCAAGCCAGTTGAAATATGCTTTACTCCATTGATTTTTTTGATCTGCTTTGCCGGGTTTTTACCATTGAAAAAATCAAGCCTGCCTGCATGGTTATAAATTTGCCCCAGGGTAGTAAAGCAATATTCAATGGTATGCGGTGATTTCCCTTTCGAATCCTGCCAGGCACACCATTTGATATCAAGGGTTTTCAGCTTTTAAGGTTGAAAGCCCTTTTTTTTGGTTATTTTTGAGTGAGTTCTTAATTAAATATTCAGTGTACGCAGCAAAGAATTAGAATTTCATTGCATTGCTGGCAATCAGTTGAAATTGGGTGTGTTAATGTTTTTTTTAACTTTTTTTATAGGCTTAATCCTTAAGACAAGGGTTCAAGAGAAAGCTCTTTAATTTTATACAGCAATGTCTTGTAGCTTATTTTTAGGATTCTTGCAGCTTTTGATCGATTCCATGAAGTTCTTTCAAGTACATATAAGATAATCTCGTGCTCTACCCTGTCTATGGCCTTCTTTTTAATTTTTTTAAACGATATATCTTCAAAAATATTTTCTGCATTTTTAGAAATATCTAATAATTCAGAAATCAATGGAGAAGGATTCAAGGATGAATTCATTGAATCTTTTTTTCTGTTTGTTGCGTTTGTATCTATTGAGATTGAGAGTCCAGCCACTCTGGCTTCATTCTCAAGCTCATCAGTAACAGTTTTCCAGTCATTGAGAGCAACCTGTTTTTTGATGCAGTTCTGGAGCTGTCTGACATTTCCGGGCCAGGGGAAATTGTTGAGCTTGCTCATTATCTTTTTATCAGGTTTGTGAATTTCTTGCCCTGGATAAATTGAGGAGTACCGCTTGATGTAGTACTCTATAAGAGGAGAAATATCCTCGGGTCTTTCCCTTAAAGGAGGTATTTCTATTTTGATTATATTGAGTCTGTAATAGAGATCTTCCCTGAATTCATTGTTTTTAATTTTTTCTTCCAGATGATGATTTGTTGCAGTAATCACCCATGCATCGGTTTTTACCTCATGTTCTGATCCCAGGGGGGAATATTCTCCGCTCTGAAGGACGTGAAGTATTTTTGACTGTAATGCAAATGGCATGTCGCCTATTTCATCAAGAAAGAGAACACCTTTGTGGGCCAGTTGAAATTTGCCGCGTCTTTTTTTTTGAGCTCCGGTAAAGGCACCTTTTTCATATCCGTATAGTTCACTTTCAAGCAGAGTTTCTGGCAGGGCGGCACAGTTGACTTTAATAAATGCATTGGAGGAGCGTGGTGATTCTTTATACAATGCCTGGGCCACAACCTCTTTGCCAACACCTGTCTCACCTGTTATTACAATGTTTAGACCTGTAGCAGCCACATGCGTTATCAGTTCTTTGATCTTAAGTATCTGTTTGCTGACTCCAATTATAGGTGTGGGTGGATTCATAAATTCAACTTTTTATTTGATTTTTATATACAACTCCGCATAACATCTTGTCATCATGGTAGTTTTCAATAAAAATTGTGTTGTCAGGTTCTACTTATTGAGAAGCTCAAGAACTAATGCTTCTACTTTAAACAGATCCACAGGTTTGAATAAAACAATGTCAGCCTTTGCTTCAGAGGCAAGTGCTCCAGGATGATCCCCCCATCCTGTAATGGCAATAATTTTTGTTTTTGGGTATTCCTTTTTTACAATGGATATTAAACCAACTCCCCCGATATTTGGCATAACAAGGTCTGTTATTAAAATATCAAATCCATATTTATCATTTTTTATTTTTTTTAATGCATCAAGGCCATTGGTGGCAGTTTTGACGCTGTATTCAACTGGATTAAAAAATTCATAAAAAGATGAAAGAATATCTTCGTTATCATCAACAACAAGAATTTTGTATGGTTCATCAGCACTCATTATGACCTCAAAAAAGGTATAGTACCATTTTTAATACAAATATGACCAAAAATATATGAAAAGAAAGACTTAATAATATTAAAGACAGCAGATACTACGTAAACCATGTACATTTTAGATCTCCTTAATTTGAAGGCCTTAAATACCGGCAAGCCGGTTTAGTTTCCCTGAGTCGCTTGTGGGGTTTACAGGGTTAAAGACTGGGAAAATCTCAAAG
>JAYEHB010000420.1:0-5608 GCA_034659375.1 Thermodesulfobacteriota bacterium | reverse complement strand
GTCAGGATCTTTGTAAAAATCATTATCATCCTGCACAATGCTGATTTCGTCTGCTTTTTTTATTATTTCTTCTGGAAATTCAGCTGGAATATCCATGCGCAAAAGATCAATATTCTGATCTTTGTCCCAGATGTCTGCTTTTACAAGCAGAGTAAATATCTGATTGGTTGATTCAATACCTGTTTTTGCAAGCATGGCTCTGGCCATTGAGGCTGTCTGGCTCTCTTTTTCAAGGATGTAGTACCATTTCAGAATATTCAGAATTTCAGGATCAATTTCGTTTGATCCATTGAACTTGTCATTCATCATATTCTTTAGCCAGGTTTCCCCTTTTTTTATAAGCAGTTCTTTTTTTTCTGTTTTTTTAATCTGTTTTTGAGTTGCTTCAATCTGTTTCAGGGTATGGGGTGTAAAGAGTTCTTTTCCAAATTTAAAGTAGAGTTTATCCGCAAAGAATGCCCTTATAACAGCAGATTCATGATCTGATGTTAAAGGCGGATCAAAACAGAACAGGGTCATGGTGGGAAGATCAATATCTTCTTCATCTTCATAGAGCAGTTCCCATAACTCTTTAATATCTATTGTTTGAGAGAGTTCTTTTCTTGCTGCGGCCTTTTGTTTCAGGCGTTTTACAAGCAAATCCCTTGTTGCTGATGTGTCAAGGCTATCCTTTGAGATGCCCAGAAGTCTGCTGGCTGAAAGGTTTACCTCGCGGTTGTTTTCAGTGAGCAGTCTCAGACGCAGCTTTTTTATCTGCGTGATGACAGCAGTAATTATCTTTTGCTGATCTATGTATTCTACTATATCTCCAATATTCATAAATACCTTTAATATCAGTATATCTATTTAAAGTCAATCACAGCAATCCTAATTTTGAAATTAGAATGGCTGTGTCAATTATGTGTCAATTAAGAACAGTTTCTTTTACTTGAAAAAATAGACGTTGTGAAGTATAATTATTTTATGTTTGGAAAAATTAAGAAAAATAAAAGAGTTAAAAAAAGTGCTTTGCCTTGTCGTAAAAACAGAAATGGTATATCTGTTTTTGACAGGGCAGTGGATTTTTTTTCTCTTTTTACTTGTGACCTTCAGGTCAAGTCTGACCTGAAGGCTGCATGTGATTCTGACCTTAAGGCTGTATGTGATTCTGACCTGAAGGCTGCATGTGATTCTGACCTTAAGGCTGTATGTGATTCTGACTTTAAGGCTGCATGTGATTCTGACCTTAAGGCTGCATGTGATTCTGATGCGTGTGACTTAAAGGTTAAAAAAAGAGATGATTTCTCTGAAAAGAGTGAGCTAAAGCCTGATTCTAAATTAAAAAGAGCTGATCCTGAGTTGAAAAAGAGTGATGCTGGTTGTAAGTTAGAAGATAGTTATCTTAAGGCTGATCTTGTGAAAACAGATGATAAAGCCGAATCTATCCAGGTGTATTCTGAAGATTTTTTTTCAGCTCAAGATAAGAAGGTAAAAAAGAACAGACATGGGCTTCCTGTGCTGGACGGTTTAGGCTCTTTATCAAAAATGTTCCAGAGAAAAATTAAGGATCAGGCTCAGGATGAAGATAAAGATAAAGATCAGGATCAGGATGAAGATAATTTTTCTGCAATGCTTTTTTCTTCATTGAACGGCAAGGGGGTTAACTCTTTAATGCGTGCAAAAAAGGATAAAGTTCTGCCGGAGCCGGTTCCCCTGAAAAAAAGGCTGAAAAGATATCCTCCACCTGAAAAGCACCTTGATCTCCACGGGTTTAATGCAGCGGGAGCTGAAGAACGGGCTGAGTCGTTTCTTAGAACAGCCTTGCGAAACGGGAACTTTACCTTGAGAATAGTTGTGGGCAGGGGGCTCCATTCCCGGCATGGTGCTGTGCTGCCTGATGTGGTTGAGGATCTTTTAAGGAGATTAAAAAAAGAGGGTGTTGTTCTCTGGTTTGAATGGGATCGGAAAAAAAAATCACGAAGTGGTGCCGTTATAGTTTATTTAAAGCAATTTAATGATTAAGCTGATATTTTCTTACTGCCCTGTTATGTTCTCTGATGTTTTTTGAAAATTTATGGGTTGTATCTTTTTTTGCCACAAAAAAGATATAGTTTGTCTCTGCAGGAAACAGAGCTGCTTTTAAAGACATTTTTCCAGGATTTGCAATGGGTCCTAAAGGAAATCCTTTTATCTTGTAAGTGTTGTAAGGCGTTATGGTCCTTAGATCTTTTCTGGTTATATTGCCGTTAAAATCAGGGATGCCGTATATGACGGTGGGATCACTTTCAAGGCGCATGCCTTTTTTAAGTCTGTTGTGGAACACCGAAGATATAATGGGACGTTCTGATGCATCTCCTGTCTCCTTTTCAATAATAGATGCGAGAATTACAATCTTGTGCAGGGAAAGCCCAATCTCTTTGCCTCTGTTTTTCCATTGTGGCGTGAAAACTATATTAAAGCGTTTCACCATTTTGATGATGATATCTTTTGCAGTTGCGTTTTTTGGAAAAAAGTATGTTTCCGGAAAGAGATATCCTTCAAAGGAATCTGCTTTTATTCCCATTTTTTTTGCAAATTTTTTGTCTCTGGCAGCAGAGATAAAGTTCTCTTCTGTTCCAAAATCTGCTTTTTCAACAAGTTTGGCTGTCTCTTTTATGGTAAGACCTTCTGGAATGGTCAGTTTATAAAGCTTTACCTTACCTTTTACAATAAGTTGAAGTATTTTTTCCGGCGGCATGGAGGCTGAAAGGGTATATTCACCAGCTTTGAGTCTGCCGGCATCTCCTGTAAATCTGGTATAGAGTTGAAACAGCAGGCTGCTCTTTATAATTTTTTCATGCTCCAGATTTTTTGAAATTTTTAAAAGGCTTTCTCCTGGATTGATGTGAAATATTATTTTGTTTGGTTCCGGGACTTTTACTGTAGATGAACTAAAGGGCGTTCTGGTGAATTGCACCATATGCCAGATAAAGGCTGAGCCGGCCAGTCCGGCAATGATGAAGATTATTCCAGAAATGATACAAGTTTTTTTTAAGAATTTATGTTTCAATTTTTAATCCTGTTTGCTTTTTTTATAAAAAAAGGTCAAGATAGTCCAGTTAAATATTATTGTCAAAGAAAAAAAACATCGTAAGCGTTTACAGGGACTGCACCTTGCCTGGTCTTTGTACTTGAAGGTTGCCCTTCATCATTTGTTGTGTGCAGACTTAGACCACCAAGGCTGCCCATGGCAGTTATAAAAATATCAACGGCCATGCAGGCCGAAGATGCGGAACTAAAAAATCACGGAGTCAAAGATCTGGAGGCAAAGCATTGAAAAAAAGAGAAAATATTTACCAGGGGTTTGAGCAGGGGCCAATAAGGCCGCCCAGTGAAGCTGAAAGTCTGTTAATAAGGCTTACCAGAAATTGTCCCTGGAACAGGTGTACTTTTTGTCCTGTTTACAAGGGAAAAGATTTTTCATTAAGATCTGTTGAGAATATTATCAAAGATATTGATATTCTTGCCTTTTACCTTGATAAAATCATAAATGAGGCCAGAGAGAAGGGCAGGGTGGATATGAACCGGATAAACACTCTTTTTAATGCCCTTGATTTTCAAGACAGAATGGCATTTAATGCTGCTCTGCACTGGTATTCAACAGGTATGAACTCTATATTTATCCAGGATGCCAACAGTCTGATAATGAAGCCTGGTGATCTTGTCTATGTTCTGGAGCATATTAAAAAAAGTTTTCCCATGGTAAAGAGAATTACATCCTATGCCAGATCCCATACCCTTGTCCGCATTAAGTCAGATGATATGAAACGCATTGCCGATGCAGGGCTTAACAGGATTCATGTTGGTCTGGAATCAGGTTCTGACAAGGTTCTTAAGCTGATAAAAAAAGGGTGTACCAAAGATGTGCATATCAAGGCAGGGATTAAGGTAAAAAATGCTGGAATGGAGCTTTCCGAGTATGTCATGCCGGGTCTTGGAGGGATTGCTCTTTCAACGGAGCATGCCCTTGAAAGTGCAGATGCGTTAAATCAGATTAATCCGGATTTTATCAGGCTGAGAACCCTTGCCATTCCCGGCAGAGCACCCATGGCAGAAGAGTTGTGCCAGGGCAGGTTTGAAAAATGTACAGATCTGATGGTGGCTGAGGAGTTAAAGCTTTTTCTTGAAAATCTTAATGGCATAACTTCCTATATAAAGAGTGATCATATTCTTAATCTCCTTGAAGATGTTGAAGGTAAAATGCCCGGGGATAAGGATAAAGTAGTTGGAGTCGTGGATCTGTTTCTCAGCATGGAGCCTGAACAGAGAATGTTCTATCAGGTGGGAAGAAGAATGGGACTGTTCAGGGGGACATGGGATATGGCTGACGGTGCTGTTCTTGACAGAGTAAAGGAGACCTGCAGGTCATACAATGTCACAGTTGATAATGTTGACAGTGTTATTGAGGAGTTGATGAAACGTTTTGTCTGAAAATACCGGGTTTTATATTCATATTCCTTTTTGCGTTAGAAAATGTCCATACTGTGATTTCTATTCAAGCTCAGATCTTTCCTTAAGATCTGATTTTGTTAAGGCATTTTTACAGGAGATGCAGCTCAGGTCTGATTCTTTAACTCAGATTGACACCATCTATTTTGGCGGTGGAACTCCATCTGTACTTGAACCTTGTGATATTGAGCATATACTTTCAGGGGTCTATAAAAATTTTAAGATCATGGACAATTGTGAAGTCACCATGGAGGTGAATCCAGGCACTGTAAAAGATGATTTTTTCCAAAAGATCAGATCCTTTGGGGTGAATAGATTAAATATCGGTGTTCAATCATTTCAGGATGAAAAACTTGGATTTCTCAATAGAATTCATTCAGCACAAGATGCAGAAGATGCTCTTTTGAAAGCCCGGAAAGCAGGGTTTGGTAATATTGGTCTTGATATTATCTATGGTCTTCCCGGCGAGAGCCGTGAATCATTGATTTATGATCTTGATGCTGGTTTAAATTTTTCGCCTGAACATATCTCCTGCTACATGCTCACCTATGAACCTGGGACAAGCATGTATAATCAAGTTAAAAACGGGAAAATTCATCCTTTAGATGATGATTCTGCTGCATCCCTGTTTAAGACAGCATCACAGTATCTTGAAGAAAACGGGTATCTTCATTATGAGATATCTAATTTTGCATGTGATTTACATAACAGGCTATATAAAAGGGCAGAAAACAGTTCATATAACAGACACGGTAACAGCTCAGGCAGCAGATTCGGTAACAATTCAGATAACAGACCCGGTAACAGATCGGGCAGCAGGTTCGATAACAGCTCGGGCAGCAGATTCGGTAACAGCTCAGATTATCGGTCAAGGCATAATAGAAAATATTGGAACATGGTGCCCTACATGGGGTTTGGGCCTTCTGCCCATTCATTTGATAAAAATGTAAGATTTGCAAATCACAAAGATGTGAAAAAATATATTGCAGATCTTGAAGCTGAGATTCTTCCTGTGATGGAAAGAGAAGAGCTTACCCCTGACCAGAGGATGGTTGAGGTTGTCATGCTGGGGTTGAGAACTTCAGATGGTGTGGATATCAGACAATTTGAAGCCATTGCAGAGAAAAGTTTTTCAACCATG
>JAYEHB010000419.1:0-5612 GCA_034659375.1 Thermodesulfobacteriota bacterium | reverse complement strand
ATACAACAGGCATACCATGGAGCAATTGAATGGGCAAATCAGTTGAATGAGATGCAATCATCAGATTGAACAAAAGGAAAAAAACCCATGAGCAGACTCAAAAATCTTATCCAGGAAGCCCATGTCTATGAGCGACAGCTTACATTTAAGACGTATCCGCTGGAACACGACCGGGTGATAGTAGAGGGCTGGCTCAAAGACGAACGTCTTGTACAGGGCTTTTACTGGGACGGCAAACCGCGGAAGCCCGGCGTTATACACGGGCTGTGCGTGCGGCTGCTGGTGGGAGGCTGGCCCCTTTCCATTCTGGATGCAGAGGCGGAGATGCCCGATGTGCCCCATGAACTCTGTCCCACCACTCGGGAATCGGTAAAAAAAATCATTAATGTTGACATTGCATCTGGTTATACCAAAGAGGTAAAAAAACGCCTGGGTGGTATCAAGGGCTGCGTCCATCTCATGCATTTGATCCTTGCCATGGGACCTGCTGCTCTGCACGGATATTGGGTGCAATCCTCGCGTAAGCACGAGGCTGTGCCGCACTTGATAGACGAGATTCCCGGAATATCACTCCTCATAAATAGTTGTCAGTTATGGAAGGAAGACGGCCCAATACTTCAAAAAATTCGGAAAACCATGGAAGAAAAGTCTGGCTGCCCTTAAAATCAGCCGGGGTAAAACCGGTTATTTGGGTCGTTTAACGCGGTCTCGGTGAAGCTTGCTGGTTGGCTCCACGTTATTTGCAAACAACCATTTGAAGTGTACTGTATATCCTACTTTTCAACAACAGGCAGAATATTATCTTGATCCGGAGAGTCTGGCTATGACAGGTGCTTTTCTTGCCGGTAGCCTGACATCATGTTTGGACTTCTGAACTGTTAATCAGCGTGTAAAATTGACCCCATATCAATGCCCAATCTTAAGTTTTTATAATACCTGGTTGTTGTCACGGATTTATGATTTTGATGGCAATACCAGGTATCATGATTTTGCCAGGTAACCTAATTGTTTTAATCCAGTTTTTGAAAGGCCTCTTTGCGGCCTGTATATTTCTCCCTTAATTTCGGTTTCATCAATTTACCTGTTGGATTACGGGGAACTTTATCAAATATAACTTTTCTTGGAACTTTATACATGGAAAGTTTTTCCTTTGCAAATAAGAGCAGCTCCTCCTCGGTCATTGTTTTACCATCTTTTAACTGAACCACTGCCAGAACAATTTCCACAAACTTCTCATCTGGATAGCCTATGCATGCAACATCATCAATATCAGGATGATTCATCAAGGCATCCTCTATTTCAACAGGGAAAATATTTTCACCGCCACAGGTGATCATATCTTTCATGCGGTCAACTATATAAAAATATCCATCTTGATCTGTTTTTAAAAGATCACCAGTGTAAAGCCAGCCATCTTTTAAAGTTTCCAAGGTTTTTGCAGGATTGTTATAATACTCTCTCATCATCCTGGGACTTCTAAAAATCAGCTCCCCAACTTCGTTTGCAGGCAGTTCTTCACCCAGGGGATCAACAATCATGGCTTCAACTCCAAAAGTGGGCTTACCAATGGAACCAGGTTTTGTTAATACATCTTCAGGATAGAGATTAAAGGTCCCTCCACCGCCTCCTTCAGTAATACCGTAAATATTTGAAACCTTACATGGAAGTTTTTCCACAAGCTGTTTCATGATATTATGGGGAACAGGCTGAGCACCTATTTCAAGGTATTTCCACGAAGAGAGGTCATAATCAGACACCTTAATCCCGCCCTTTTCCATTGCATTTAAAAGTGCAACTGCAATGGGGACAACAAACAGCATATCAGTACACTTATCTTCACTAATTGCTTCAAGAATCCATTTTGGATCTTTCAAATCCCTTATAAATGTTCCAGCAGCCCCTGTTGCATAAAATGGTGCCCATAGAAACATTGTGCCACTGTGATACAGGGGTAGAAAAAAGAGATAATTATCATCCTTTTGCACAAAATATGTCATTCCATTGCCAGTGGCTGTACTGTCAATGGAAAAATGGGTGTGCAGAACAGGCTTGGGTTTTCCCGTTGTTCCTGATGTAAACATCATTGCAAGGGAGTGATCCCTGTCAACCTCAACAAGAGCATCTGAAATATCCTCATATTTCTGAATCTCTTTAAAATCGATCATATCACCGGGGACCTCTTTGCCGACGCAGATATATTTTTTAATGGTGGTCAGCTCTTTTTGTGCAGGCTGAACAACTCCTAAAAACTCTGCTCCAATGATAAAGATATCAGGTGAACAGATCTCTGCCGCATACTTTATATCAGAACTGTTAAACCTGAAATTAAGCGGAACCACAACAGCACCCAGTCTTATTATTGCATAATAGGTTACAAGCCATTCAAGGGAGTTGTTCTGGAGATGCATTACATAATCACCCTTGTTTACCTTAAGCTCTTTTGCCAGATAATTTGCTGTTCTGTTGATCTCATCATTAAATTGTTTCCAGTTAAAACTCCTCTTTTCTCCTGTGGCAGGTGTTCTTTCCATGAGGCATATCTTGTCTGGGATATGACGAGCATGTATTGCAGCGTACCTTGAATAATTCAATTTCACCCCCTCCTTGTTATGTCTTTAACCCTGAATTTTAAGAACCATGGCAGCTCCGGTATCGCCTGCAGCACACCCTGTAAACAACATATAACCGCCGCCTTTGCCGGCAAGCTCTTCAATCCCCTCGATAATCAATCTTCCTGCTGTTGGAGCCTGGGGATGACCAAAAACTATGGATGAACCAAAATTATTAAAAGAGTTAACATCAATACCCATCTGATCTGCCAGATAGATATCATTGGCTGCAAAGGGATTATGGGTCTTTATCACCTTAACATCATTGATTGATATACCTGCCTTATCAAGGGCCATTTTTGCTGCAGGAACAACAGCCATTGCCATAAAGCCTTTTTTGGCCCTGGAAAAACCATAGGAAACAACCTGGGCATCCTTTGCCTTATCCTTACTCAGCTCTTCTGCCTTTTCTCTGGTTGTAACAATAATTCCGCAATTACCATCAGCTGGATGGGTCTGGGAACCAAAGGTGTGGGAACCGTCAGGAAGGACTGGTCTTAATCGTTCAAGCCCCTCTCTGGTTGTTACCATAACGCCTTCATCTTCTTCAATAAGAATAGTTTTCTTTTTTGAAACTCTGAGTTCCACAGGAAACATGTACTTTTTCTGAAAAGCCCTGTCATCAGCAAGGGCATCTGTATATTGTTCATATCTTTTTAAAGCTACTTCATCACACTGCTCCCTTGTTACTCCTGCTTCCTTTGAAACATTTTCTGCAGTCTGAATCATGGCGTCACCTGCCCAGGGATCATTGTTAAAATGATCCATAACCCAGTTCTCAGAAACAACCTGCCCGCCGGGACCCTTTGGATTTGGCCATATTGTATGGGGTCCGTTGGAACATCTGTCAGTCATCAGGGTAAACACATTGTTATAAACCCCTGTTTCAATTCCTACAGCTGCCTGGAACACTCCGGTGGTTGAAGTTGAGCATGCCTGGCTGATTAAAACGCCTGGAATATTTTCAGCCCCAATAAGTGCTGCAGTCCATGGCCCTCCATAAAAAAGTTTAGGCTGCCCCACAGTAACTCCAAGAATCAGATAATCAAAAACAGCAGGATCAATCTCTTGCTCTTTAAGCCATCTTCTTGTTGTTTCAGCTCCAAGGGTAATTGAATTCTCATTGGCCAGACTCCCCTGCCATCTTGCAAAAGGAGTTGAATAATAGCCTTTGTAAGGGATAAAAGCTTTTTTAAACATAAAAAGATAACCTCCATTAAGAATTAAAAATTAAGTAAATATTCGGCTTATTAATGTAAAACTCAGGTCGTTTTTCTCCCCTTTTTTACAAGTTCCTTGCCCGAAGTTTTCTATGAAGTATCTTGCCTGTGGGGGTTCTCGGCATATCATCAGAATCTATAACAACAACTTTTTTAGGAATTTTATAACCTGCCAGGCGTGTTCTGCAGAAATTTCTTATATCTTCTCCATCTATCTCTTTCTTATCTCTGCCTGGTTTCGGCACAACCACCACTACTATTTTCTCTCCCCATTTCTCATCGGGAACTCCTATGCAGGCACAGTCAAAAACATCAGCGTGAGATGCCACAACATCCTCTATCTCACTGGGATAAACATTTTCCCCGCCTGTAATGATCATATTGTCCTTTCTGTCCACAATGGAATAAAAGCCGTCTTCATCCTTTACAGCCATATCCCCTGCGGAAAACCACTCTCCAGCAAATGAGTCTGCTGTTTTTTCAGGAAGATCAAAATACTCATCAAAAAGCATGGGACTTCTGGAATAAAGTTCGCCAACTTCTCCTGTCTTTACCTGGTTGCCATCTTCGTTAAGCAATTTAATAAAATCTGTACCAACAACTTCATAGCCAATGGAACCAAGCTTTCTCATCTGATCTTCGGGTTTTAATATTGTAACAATGCCTGCTTCTGTGGAACCGTAGGCCTCATAGAGCTCAACTCCCTGGAAAAAATCCATAATTGCTTTTTTCATCTCCTTTCTTACAGGAGCTGAAGAGCACAAGAGCTTTCTAATGGAGCTTACATCATGATTACGCTCTTTTCTGTCAAGATTAAGAATAAGGTTATAATGGGTTGGAATAAGTGAAATAAATGTGATCTTGTTTTTTTCAATAATCTCCAGGATCTCTGACGGCTTAAAGGATCTTGCCGGATGGATGTAGGCAGTCCCTCCAAGATATGTAAACGTAAATGTATAATATGTTGAATTAATATGGCACAAAGGCATGACATTCATGCATGTATCATTTTCGTTAAAACCGAAATCAATGGCATTTATCAGGTAAAAGGCGATATGGGATTCATGGGATCTAAGCACCCCTTTGGGCTTTCCTGTGGTTCCTGATGTGTAGATATGAATCCAGATATCTTCAGGTTTTACATCACTTACCGGCTCTGCTGCATCTGAATCTGCAGTAAAACTGTCATAGGAGATCCAGCCCTGGGAGGCTTCTCCGTTAACAATGTACCTGTCAGGAGCAATAGTAACAAATTGACCCCTTACCTTTTCAACCTCAGGTACAAACTCTTTATCAACAATCATTGCACTGGCCTTTGAATTATTGACAATATACTCAATCTCATCCGCCACAAGGCGAAAATTAATGGGAACGATGACCATGCCTGTCTTGGCAACAGCAAGAAATATTTCAGCCATCTCAATGCTGTTTTCCATAAACACTGCGATTCTATCGCCTTTTACAAGTCCCATGGAAAAAAGAGAGTTTGCCAGCTTATTAACTCTGATGTTTGATTCAGGATATGTAAAACTTCGACAAGAGTCGCAAAAGGCAATTCTGCGTGGATACTTTTTTGCATTGATCTTCAAAGTCTCCCCAAGATTCAGCCACCTAGCCATAACGCCTCCTTTTTTACAGTGAACATTTAACAATTAAGGGTTTGGTTCTAACGTCGGCCATATATCCTGATTGCAGGAACAACGGAGGGGTCAGGCTTTTGTTATTTGTGTCGTTATCAAACCTTGAAGATAATTAACCAAAAAAAGTCAAGATAATGACAATA
>JAYEHB010000418.1:0-5616 GCA_034659375.1 Thermodesulfobacteriota bacterium | reverse complement strand
GGCAATGCGGCATGTCAGGTTGAGGAAAATTTTTTTGTGGGGTTTTTTGTTTGTTTTTGCTGCTGTATTGATCAGTGGAAAAGGGGTGATTGTTTATCAATCGGTTGCATCAAGAATTGTCTCTTCTTTTGATGTTTTCTTATCAGATGATGCGGCTGTAGATCAGGATGTCGGCTATTTGGTGAGGGTTGATAACTGGGCCGCGGGTCTGTCAATATTTATGGATAATCCTCTTCTCGGTGTCGGGCCTGGTGGATATCAGGAACAGGCAGACAAGATGTTAAGCAGTTCCGCTGTTTTATCCGATTTTGGTCTTCATTCAGACAAACCGTATAATTTGTATCTTGATATTCTGGTTTCCTATGGTCTTGTAGGTTTTGCAATTTTTTTTGCTTTGATTGCAGTAATATTGTACTGCTGTTTAAAAGGGTCAAGGTCAGGCAATGATCCTTTACTTCAAAATATCTCTTTTGGCGGAGCTGTCGTTATTATTATTATGCTGGTAAAAGGTCTTACAGGCGAAGTGTTTTTTGAATCAGGTCAATTATGGCTTTTTATTGGTCTTATTATGTCTGTTTTGAACTTATCAGCAAATCAGCAATTTAAATAAATGCCACGGCCAGCACCTCATATTCGCCCATTTTCAGGGTCATATGAAGAATGCCGAAAAAAGGATTTAATATATGAATATAGTCGAAAAAAGGATTTGATGTATGAATCGAAATGAGTCAATATTTATCCATCCAGGTTTTCCAAAGTGCGGTTCAACTTTTTTACAGAACAATATTTTTTCTATTCATCCCCAGGTTGATTATATTGGCCCTGAATCATGGGATAATCGAGGATTTAACAGCATGTTCATGAATGTAAAAACGGCGGATTATAATCCTGATGCTGTAAGGGCACTTTTTTCATCTGCTGGGAAAACAAGGATTCTTTCTGTAGAAACTCTTTTGGGTGATCCATACTTGAATCCAATGGCTGGTGAAGTTTATGCAAAAAGATTAAAGGATACTTTTCCCCATGCAAAAATTTTATTATTTATTCGTTCTCAGCCAGAAGCATTGGAATCCTTGATTTTGCAGTGGGTAAAAACCGGTTGGACTGGAAGGATGGGTGTAACGGATTTTTTTAAACCCAAAAAGTTTTATACTGATATACTACAGTTTGACTTGTCATATTTTAAGTATAGCCAAACGATTAAACTATATCAGACTTATTTTGGCAAAGAAAACGTAAAGGTTTTTCTTTTTGAAAATTTTATAAAAGATGTTGAAGGTGTTGTAAATCAAGTTCTTGATTTTATGGGTTTGGAGATGCCTGAAATGATTGACAAAGCCCCTGTAAAGAGAGGAATGACTTTGGCAGGGTATCTTTTCATGGGAGTAGTCAACCGATACAGAACCGGAAAGTATAATTTAAAGGGAGGAATACTGGATATAATTCCCTGGCTTTATATTGTGAGGATGAGAAACGTTTTGGACAATATGGCAAGGCTGAGTGGACTCTTTCCGAAATATAGCTGGCTTAAGAATGATTTTAGAAATCAGATTAAAGAATATTACAGAGAAGACAATATCATGACCAAGGAGTTAACATTGTATGACCTTGACTGATCAATCTGTTAAATATTCAATAAATTTTTATATAAAATCCCGTGTAACGTACTGTAATTGCATGACTTTCATGTTTTGTTGTGGGCAGAACGATATGTAATGAGCTCTGCCCGTGGCAGTGATTAGGAAAGCAAAATATGCTGATAAAAGAAAAAAAACTTTTGAATTCAAATATATTTTTCGTTTTTATCGCTTCTATGATCGAGATGGTATCAAGTTTAATTCTGATTGCATTGCTGACCCGATCCTTTGAACCAAAAGTGGTGGGTACCTATTTTCTTGCCATTGCTGCAGGGGGCATTTGTCAGGCTGTTGTAAATTTTGGACTTTATCCTGTTGCCGTAAGGGAGCTTTCTACATCAACAAGTGAAAAAACCTCTGTTCTCATAACGTTTCTATACGTGCAGCTTATCATGATCTGCGTACTCTTGCTGCCTTTTTTGGGCGTTATTCAATTCTTGTCTTCCTATGATCCATATTTATCCAGGTGTGTTCTTTTTTCAGTTTTTTTCCAGGCCGCAGTAGTTCCTTTTGCCATTATTGGTTCTGCAGTTTTTCAGGCAGCGGGAAAGATATACTGGGAAGCGATTGCGACATTCCTAAGCCAGGGCGTTATAATTTTGGGGGTCGCTGCAGGTCTCTATTTTTATAAAATTGACTTAATAATAGTTTTTAAAATTATCTGTGTTGGTTCTGTTGTAAAATTGATGTTCAGCTTTTTTATAATCCATATTAAATTAATTAAGTTGAAGCTGTTTCAAAGTTCATGGTGTTTGATGAAAGGGTATTTTTTGCAATGCTGGCCCATTGCATTGCATGATCTTGTAAGACAGGGACACACAAGGATTGGAATCATTATGCTTGAAGTCTTTTCCACAAGAGAGCAGGTGGCATTGTTTGCAGCACCTTTCAGATTGTTGATTAAAACCCGTATCATTGCCATCTCTTTTGTCCGGCCAATTCTTCCTGTATTTTCAAGAATGTTCATGGAAAATGATATGGAGAAGTTGTTTCGGTTTTATAAAAAAAGTTTTTTTCTTCTTTTTCTGGTCGGGACAATTCTTGCCTGTATCTTGTCATTTGGCAGTAAATTTTTTGTAGTATTATTTCTGGGACCTGAATTTAAAGATGCATGGGTATGTTTCTTTATATTTTCGTGGTTTGTTCCGATAACGTTTGTTTATTTTCTTACCATTAATCTGTTATATGCCGGTGGAGCCGGAAAACAAGTTTTAACTGCAAGTGCTGTTTCTTTTGTTTTTAACTGTGTTTCGGCATATTTTCTTGTACTTAAATATCAGGCAAAAGGAGGTGCTCTGGCATTTTTGATGTCGGTGATTCTTCTTTTTGTTATGGTTCTGATTCCTGTAAAAAATATAGCAGCTAATCGAAGTTTAAAAGATGATGGAAAAAAAAGTGATGAAAAGCAAGCTTGATAATTTTATTAATTATTGTTTAAGGTGGGTTTTCCAATTGATTGGAAATATGGCAAGAAGTATTTTTTATTACCCTTTTGGCTGGGTATTACAAAAATTCCCCCTTAAAATGGTTTTTAAACTGGCCAGAATTAAAGCCTCTCTATGGTATCTTTTTACGAACAAAAAGAAAAAAAGAATTATGTTGAATAGATTTGAGTATTGGAGAGATTTGTTGGATATTAAGGATTCACCGGAACAAATGCTTCTGGATTTTTTTGCCACCCATATTTTTATAAAAATGTCCTCTCTGTTGTATTCATCCTTTGCAAAGATGGATAGTGAAGATCTGTTTACCATTAAAAATCAACACTATATTGACAAGGCTCTGGAAAAAAAATGCGGTGCAGTCTTAACATCTGCCCACTTAGGTCCTTCGATGCTCATAGCTTTTTGGGCGGGTAAAAAATATAAAACCGGTCTTTTAAGACTTCTTCATAACAATGGAGCCGCAACTTTTGGACAGCGGCTTGCAAACAGGAGAACAAGGGAGTTGAGCGATTTTATTCCTGTGGAATATATTAATGTGCAGGGAGATCTGTCCCGCAGGGAAGCCATCCTTTCTGCAAACGGCTTGATTGTGCAGACCGGTGACGGGGCTTCTGTCATGACAAAAATTGGTAAATTGCTGCCGGTTCCATTTTTATCACAACAGGTTTGTTTTGCAAAAGGGCCGTTTTCACTGTCATACAGGACCGGGGCTCCTATTGTTCCCTACTTTATTAAATGTGGTAAGGAAAAGTTTGAGGTAACAATCTATCCACCTGTTTACCATGATGAATGCAGTGATATAAGTAAAGAAGCGTGGATCAAGCAGGCAATGTCTGTTTTTGCTTCAAATTTTGAAAAGCAATTTTTTAAATCTCCTGGTGCCTGGCAACTGTGGGAATTATTTGAGAAAGGAAAGCTGATATACAATGATTAAAAAAATTTTATTTGTTCATTCCGAATATGATATGTATGGCTCAAGTGTTTCCCTGCTGAATCTCTGTTTAAACCTTTCGGAAAAAAAATATAAACCCTATGTGGTTCTCCCCCGGGAAGGGACGTTTAAAGAGGTACTTGAAAAAAACAAAATCCCTGTTTTTATTGTGAAAATGGGGGTTATAAGACGTTCCAAGGGGTTGAAAAATTTGATAAGGTATTTTAAAAATACTTTTTTATCAACAATTTTAATTGCCGCTTTGATCAAAAAATTTGAGATTGACATTGTTCATACCAATACTATGCTGGTTCATGCCGGAGGGCTGGCAGGCAGATTGACAGGCAGAAAAGTGATCTGGCATATAAGAGAACTCATAGATGAGCCTTATGTTGTCGTTGGAATGATATTCTGGTGCATTAAGTTATTGTCTGATGAAGTGATATGTATTTCCAGGGCGGTAAAGCGGAACCTGGTCAATTTTACAGGTGACTCGTCTGCATATAAAGTGATCTATAATGGTGTGAACCTTGAACAGTATAATTTGAAAAATTTTGATAAAAAAACTGTTAATGCTGCCAGGCAGGCACTTGGTTTTTCCAAAGACGATTTTATTGTGGGCATGGTCGGAAGATTTGCTTTCTGGAAAGGGCATGATGTCTTTATTCACGCAGGGGTTAAACTGCTAAAGCAATTTAATAATGTTAAGTTTCTTATTGCAGGTGAGCTTGACAGGAGCATAAACAGAGAATACCACAACGGGAATATAAACTTTCTTAAAAAAAACAATGTGGTTGATGATTTTGTGTTTACAGGGTTTGTGCGTGATATGGAAAAAATCTATTCTGTGATGGATATTGTGGTGGTACCATCCAGACGGCCGGAGCCCTTCGGGCTTGTTGCCATAGAAGCTCTTGCCATGGGTAAACCGGTTATTGCAACCAACCATGGTGGTACAGCCGAGATTATTTCAGGAACAGGCCTTGGTGTTCTTGTTCCCCCGGATGATCATGATTTGCTTGTCCGGAGTATAACGTTTTTTTACGATCATAGAGATATTATTAAAAAAATTAATAAAAAGGCTCCAGAATATATAGAACAACATTTTTTTGTTAAAAACTATTCGAAAAATGTGGAAAAAGTATATAATAAATCCTATTTTTTGGTTTCTGCCCTTTAGGGTATTGTGGGCAAGCCGGTATTCAACCAAGGCTGCTCGTGGCAGTTTATATGAAAGTCCGTCCAAACGACTATAATCATTGGATTTTCATTTTTTGTTGTGGCCGATGAGAATGACCATGCTCCGGCCATGCCGGTTATAAGGAGAACGTCGAAAAGATGCTAAAACATATTAAGTTTACAGTGTTATGTCTTGTTCTTATGTCTGTTTTTTATGCAGTAACTGCACCTGCAAAGGTTCAACAAAATCATAATTTTTTGTTAACCGAGACAGAGGCAGTTCAACGTCTTGAAAAATTAGCACTGCACAAAACTTTGAAACAGAATTTTTATGGTCGTATGAATATTGTTCGTAATATCCTGAAATCAGTTGTATGCCCTGTACAAGGAGATGTTCACTGCCGGTATAAAAGTGATTTCATGC
>JAYEHB010000417.1:0-5642 GCA_034659375.1 Thermodesulfobacteriota bacterium | reverse complement strand
TTTTTAAAAAAGAATTCTACTGCATTTTGTCCCTGTTTTCCAAGATTTTTTGAAAAATCATTAACATATAAATTGATGTGCTCATTGATTACATTGTCTGCAAGTTCCCGGGCATGTTTTTTAATATATTCAGTTCCGGCCATGGGGTTTTTAGCAGCATATTCAATGCTTTTTGCTATGAGATTTTCTATTTTTGACGCAGTGACATTGTCAATATCTCGTTTAATTGCAATGCATCCAAGGGGAATGGGCAGAGCTGTTTTATCCTCCCACCACTGACCAAGATCCACCAGGCAGTCAAGACCTGATTTTTCATAAACAAATCTTCCTTCATGGATTATTATTCCAAAATCTACTTCTCCTTTTATTACAGCCGGCATCACTTTTTCAAAGGGCATGGGTATGATTTCAGGTATTAGGTCAGGATAAAGATCCTTAAGATAGAATCTGAAAAGCAGATAGGCTGTGGTGCCAAGACCTGGAATTGCAATTACCGGGTTTGATAGTTTAGAAAGATTTTTTTTAGGCATTGAGATTACAAGAGGTCCGCATCCTCTTCCAAGGGCAGCTCCGGTTTTCAAAAGTGCATATTTGTCCCTGAGAGCTCCAAATGCTGCAAAGGATAGTTTTGTAACATCAAACTCCTTATTTGCAGCACTCTGGTTAAGGCTTTCCACATCTGCCAGTGTTATATTAAATTCAATATTATCTGTATTGACAAGGTTATGTGCCAGCCCGTGAAAAATATATGTGTCATTGGGGCAGGGGGAATATGCAAGGGATATGAATTTTTTATGTGTCATCATGTTCGCTCCATTAAGTGTTTCCTAAGCAAGTGCGTGGGCAGGTCTGAATTGTTGTTGATATGCTGAGGTCATGTGCCGGATCTCTGTTTCCACAAAATGCCCAGACATGATATCATAAATATTGTTGTTTTGAAAGATTCTTGACTTAAACCAGGGATTTGTAATAAAAGATGTCAAGGTGTAGATGGCAGATACAGGGTATATGGCACAATTAATAATTGTAACCGTTAATTAGGGAAACTCTTATCACTACAGTCGTTTGGACGGACTTTCATATAACTGCCACGGGCAGCCTTGGTGGTCTAAGTCTGCACACAACAAATGATGAAAGTTACACTCCTGGTTTGCCAGGACTTTCATATAAACCGGCATGGCCGGAGCATGGTCATTCTCATCGGCCACAACAAACAATGAAAGTCATGCGATTGCAGTCGTTTGAATCGACTTTCATATAAAAAATAATAGAGGTGAAAAATGGGAAAAAATATTGTACAAAAAATTGATGATTCAGTTTTGATAAAGAGTATTCTTGTCAGCGTTTCTGACAAGACAGGGCTTGAGACCTTTATTCCGGAAATGGTTAAGATCAATCCTGAAATTAATATTCTTTCAACAGGCGGAACTTTTACCAGGATTCGAGAGATTCTTGGTAACAAGGCAGATGGCAGATTAAGACAGGTGGCAGAGTATACAGGGCAGCCAGAAACCCAGGGCGGGCTGGTAAAAACCCTTGATTTTAGAATTTATCTTGGTCTTTTAACAGAAAAGTATAATGAATCCCATCAAGATGATTTAAAGAGAACCTCTTCAATTGCAATTGACATGGTTGTGGCCAATCTTTATCCATTTAAGGAGACCATAGCCAAAGATGGTGTAACCTTGGAGAATGCCAGGGGCAACATTGATATTGGCGGACCAACCATGATAAGAGCTGCTGCAAAGAATTTTATCAGGGTTGCGTCTGTTGTTGATCCTGAATCTTACTCTTCAATAATTGCAAGAATGGAAGAGACCAGCGGTGCTTTGAATCTCAATGATCGTTTTGATCTTTCAAGAAAAGCATTTGAACATACCGCTGCCTATGACAGAACCATTGCAGATTACTTTGCAAAAATGAGCGTTAATGATCTTAACGCATGCTACACAACAGGAGATTAATAAAAATGGCTGATGATTTAAAAAAAATGTATAAAACTGTAATGGATGATCATTTCACCCCTGCCATGGAGATAAGCTTTGTGGATAAGGGTAAAAGACAGACACTTTTTTATGAAAAGGTTTCATGGACAATTGACGGGGTAAACAAGGGGCTTAGGTATGGTGAGAACCCAGGCCAGGAAGCTGCTTTGTACCGTCTTGTCAACGGAAATCTTGTTCTTGGTGAGGTTGAAACAATAAAGCCTGGAAAGTATATGGTGTCTGATCTGGAGCTGCTTCAATCAGGAAAACATCCTGGAAAGACCAATCTTACAGATGCAGATAATGCCTTAAATATTTTGCGTTATTTTTCAGATATGCCGGGTGCGGTCATTGTAAAACATAATAATCCATGTGGTGCTGCCAGGGCAAATACTCTGGAACAGGCATATGCCAAGGCATATATGGCAGACAGGGTTGCTGCTTTTGGAGGGTGCATAGCTTTGAACAGAGCAGTTGATAAAGCTACGGCCGAGGCAATTGCAGAGCAGTATGCAGAAGTTGTGGTGGCACCTGAATTTGAAGATGGTTCATTTGATATCCTTGCCAGAAGAAAAAATTTAAGGGTTATCAGGATCAATAACATTGACAACCTTAAGACCTATATTGGTTCCAGAGTTCTTGATTTTAAGAGTCTCATGGATGGTGGTATTGTTACCCAATGGTCTTTTGCACCCACTGCTCTTTCAAAAGATGATTTTAAAGCTGCCAAAACCGAGTATAAAGGGAAAACCTTTAAGGTGGACCGAAGTCCCGATGAAAAAGAGTACAATGATATGCTTTTTGGGTGGCTTGTGGAATCAGGCATTACATCCAATTCCGTCATATATGTAAAAGACAACGTCACTGTGGGTATTGGAACCGGTGAGCAGGACAGGGTTGGTGTTGCAGAAATAGCAGTTGACAAGGCATATAGAAAACTCAAAGACAGATATGCTTTTGAGCACTGTAATACTCCTTTTGTTCTTCTTGATGATGCTGATAAAAGAGAGGAGATCGAATCTGATGTTAAAAAAGAGAAAGGCGGGCTTATTGGTTCAACAATGGTCAGTGATGCATTTTTTCCATTCAGGGATGGGATTGATGTAGGACTTGACCAGGGAGTAAAGTCCGTTGTTCAGCCTGGAGGTTCCATGAATGATTATCAAGCCATTGAAGCGTGTAATGAAAAGGGTGCCACAATGGTCTATACCGGTCAGAGAAGTTTTAAGCATTAGAAACAGCGATTTATCAAGAGGTGTTACTGTGTCGCAGCTTGTGCCGAAAAGCACATGGCGTGGCCATTTGTCTTGCTCAGATCCTTTGTCATCAACTGGTTTCCACCTGCCTGTTTTGCCTGGTACATCAGCTTGTCAGCCGCTTCCACCAGCTCCATTCCGGACTGTATTCCTTTATGGGGACGAATGGTGGCAAGCCCAAGGCTGATGGTGAGATATTTATTTGTAGTTGAGTATTCAAGGGGGATTTTTAACGCTTCAACTCTGTTTTTTATGGAAAGAGCTATTTGCGTTCCCCCATTGATTCCCACATCCGGCAGAATAACAACAAATTCCTCACCACCGTATCTGGCGACCAGATCATAATAGGGTCTTTTAACGCACTCCTGCAGAACAGCGGCAATCTTTTGAAGGCAGATATCACCAGCTGCATGGCCGTAATTGTCGTTGTATTTTTTGAACTGGTCAACATCGATCATGATGAGGGACAGTGAAAAATGGTGTCTAACCGCCCGCTGCCATTCATTTTTAAGAGTTTCATCAAATTTACGGCGGTTGGCAATATTGGTAAGTCCGTCCAGGGAAGCAAGCTGTTCCAGCATGTCTGTTTTTATTTTCAGGTTGATATGGGTTTTGATCCTGGCTTTGATAATGAGTGGATGGTAAGGCTTGGAAATAAAATCTACTGCACCGAGGCTAAATCCCATGGCTTCATCTGCAACCTCTGTACTTGCTGTGATAAAAATTACAGGAATATTGCACGTTCGATCACTATTTTTAAGGGTTTTGCATACTTTGTAACCATCCATGCCCGGCATTAGAATATCAAGAAGAATAAGGTCAGGCAGTTTTCTCATGGATGCCAGCATTGCCAAGGCTTGTTCTCCACTGGTGGCAGCAGTGAGTTTATACTCATCCTTGAGTATTTCCATGAGAAAACTGATATTGTCCGGGCTGTCATCTACTATGAGCAGAGTATGCATTTTATCACCTTATTATACTTTTTTTATATGAAACTCCTGTCAAACCAGGGGTAGGGGCAACCCCCTGTGGTTGCCCTTCATCATTTGTTGTGTGCAGACTTAGACCACCAAGGCTGCCCGTGGCAGTTATAATTATTTTATTGCAAATTCAGGCATCCTTTATATCAGCATAAAAGTACTTTACACTTCTTTTGTGGAAAACACATTTAAACAGGGAATGCCCTCAAAAACTGTAAAGTACTTATGAAGGATGCCCAAATTCAATAATAAATTCTGCTCCCTGTCCCTTACCCTTGCTTTTTGCCCATAATCCCCACCCGTGGGCATCAGCAATAATTTTTGCCCTTGGCAGATTTAAACCATACCCCTCTTTGCCGTATTCATGACGCTCGTGTGATTCTAAGGCAAAGGGAGTGAATAATGCATCAAGATTTTTTTTATCTATTCCTTTTCCCTGATCTGTAAATATCAGTTCTGGTATTTTTTTGTTTATCCGGCTTTCTACCATTACTGTTCCGCCGGTTTCAGAAAAGACAACTGCATTGTCCATTAATATGTTTAAGAGTTCTTTAAAATATTCCGGATCAGCCTGGATAACAAGATCATTGCTGAGTTCATGGCGAATATCAATATCCTTTGCATGGGCAAAGGTCTCTTCATTGACTCTATCACAGGTTGTATCTTTATGACTTTTAATGATATTCAACACAGTATCTCGTATTGATACATTCCTTATATCAAGATTTAATGCATTGCCTGCAAAATCGAAATAAGAAATAACCTCCGTTACAAGGCTGCTGATACGTTCAAAGCCCTTTTCAATGATATTGAGAAATTCTTTGTTCTCTTTGTTTAAATCTGATTTGTCAATAATACTTGCCACCCCAATCCAGTTAAGCGGGGTGTTCATTTCATGGGAAAGGTAACGCAGAAAAATAATTTTTTCCTGGTCAGATTTTTTTAACCTTGTATTTGCCTTTTGCAGCTGTAATGTACGGTCTTTAACCATATCTTCAAGATGTTCCCGGTGTTTTTTTAAATGCAGATGGGTTTTAATCCTTGCTTTGACAATTTCCGGGTTAAAGGGTTTAGTTATATAATCAGCAGCTCCCAGGCTGAAACCATACTTTTCGTCGGTGTCTGAATCCAGGGCAGTCACAAAGATTATAGGAATATCACAAGTTGTTTCATCGGCTTTTAATTTTTTACAGACTTCATATCCATCCATTTCAGGCATCATGATGTCTAAAAGGATAAGATCGGGTTTATGATCCAATACCATTTCCAGAGCCATTCTGCCTTGTTTGGCAACGGATAATATATATTTTTCTTTAAGCATGGAAACAAGAATTTCTATATTATCTGCTGTATCATCCACTATAAGGATTTTCTCTCTCTCGTTGTCTTTGTTTTGATTCTTCATCTTTATTCAGCCCCTT
>JAYEHB010000416.1:0-5657 GCA_034659375.1 Thermodesulfobacteriota bacterium | reverse complement strand
CATAAAATGTTTAATAATAGATATATGAATATGCTGTTAAAGTAAACACTGATCTTACAAAAATCTGAAAAAATGGATATTTCTCTAATTTATCGTTGACAACCATGTGATTTTTTATAATAAACAGGCGAAGAGTTGTAAACATTCGACCAGGCACTTTAGGGTCATGGAAATTTTAAAATTCACCAAAGTACCTGAGCAAAATAAATCCCATAAATTTTTAAACGAATTATTGGCATATAAAAAAACATGAATTTAACCTGAAGGTTATACACGTAAAATGGTTAACCAAATATTCACATCAATAAAACGGAAAATATAGTATGCAGCTTACAAAACAGCAGGTTAGTTACTGCATGGAATGTGGTGTCTGTACTGGTAGTTGTCCTATCAGTCAAGAATTATTAGATTTTTCACCAAGACAGATGATTAAAACGGCCATTGATGAACCAGAAGGAGAAATTCTTCAGAGCAATGATTTATGGTTGTGCTTAACTTGTTCAAGGTGCAGCGACCGCTGTCCTGTAAAAATTGATTTTCCGGAATTTATCCGTTCCTACCGTATAAAAGCAAAAACGGTTAAAAATCTCCCAAGGCTGAGCCACAATGGGATGCTTCAAACCATTTCCCAGATACCTGGTCGAGGTCGGCCGGCATTTAAACATAGAACTTAAGACATTATGTGAAGTAAATAAAATTCATGGAAGTGCTGGTAATTTTGATGTTGAGCTGATTGTACATCCAAGATATGTGGATATGGACAAATGTATTGCCTGTGGAGCCTGTACTGAAAAATGTCCAAAAAAAGTTACAGATGACTTTAATGCCGGCCTTGCCAAAAGAAAGGCTGTTTATGTTGATTATCCCCAGGCTGTTCCTCTGAAATATGCCATAGATGCAGAAAATTGTATTTATCTTGTAAAAAACGGAAAATGCGGAGTCTGCCAGAAAATATGTCCAACAGGTGCTATTGACTTTGATCAAAAAGAGGAGAGACTTAATCTTAAAGTCGGTGCGGTTATCATGACTCCAGGATTTTCAACCTTTGATCCGGCAGGGCTTGATAATTATCACTATTCCAAATATTCAAACGTTATTACATCCATGGAGATGGAGCGTATTTTAAGTGCAACAGGTCCATTTCACGGACATTTAGTCCGCCCTTCAGATAACAAAGAGCCTAAAAAAGTTGCATGGCTTCAATGTATCGGCTCAAGGGACAATAACAGATGTGACAACTCCTACTGCTCTTCGGTATGTTGCATGTATGCAATCAAAGAGGCTGTTATAGCAAAAGAGCATTCAGGCAACAAACTGGATACTGCAATTTTCTATATGGACATGCGGACATATGGTAAAGAATTTGAAGGGTATTATGAGCGTGCAAAAAATGAACAAAAAGTAAGATTCATACGTTCCAGGGTTCATACAATTGAAGAGGATCGTGAAACAAATAACCTGATCCTCAACTATGTTGATGATACAGGCAAAATACTAACCGAAGTTTTTGACATGGTTGTGCTTTCAGTAGGAATGCAGACTTCTGACGATGTTGTTGCGTTGGCAGCCAGACTTGACATCAAACTTAATGAAAATAAATTTGTTCAAACAGATAGTTTTAATCCTGTTGCAGCATCACGCCCGGGAATTTTTGTGTGCGGCTCTTTTCAGGAGCCAAAAGATATCCCCATGGCAGTTATGGAAGCAAGTGCTGCTGCCTGTGATGCCCAGACAACACTCTTTGAATCAAGAAATTCATTAACAAAAGAAAAAACTTTCCCCAGGGAAAGAGATGTATCAGGCGAGGAACTGCGTATTGGTGTCTTTGTATGTAATTGCGGCACCAATATTGGCGGAATCGTTGATGTACCATCCCTGGCTGAAATGGCAAAAACTCTTCCCGATGTAGTTTATGTAGAAGAAAACCTTTTTACATGCAGTCAGGACACCCAGGAAAAATTAACAGAAGTTATCAAAGAAAAGAATCTTAACAGAATTGTTGTTGCTGCCTGCACACCAAGAACACATAAAGCACTCTTTCAGGAAACCCTGAAAGAGGCTGGATTAAACAAATATCTTTTTGAGATGGCAAATATCAGGAACCAGTGTTCATGGGTTCATTCCAAAGAAAAAGATGAAGCCACCCAAAAAGCAAAAGTTCTGGTAAAAATGGCCATTGCCAGAGCAAGAAAAATTAAACCTCTTAAACAGCCAAAAATATCCATTGACAGCAATGCCCTTGTTATTGGCGGCGGCGTGGCAGGAATGGCGGCGGCCCTTGGAGTTGCAGACCAGGGATTTCACACAACTCTTATTGAAAAATCAGATCAACTTGGAGGTGCTGCATTAAAACTTGAATCAACCTGGCTTGGAGAAGATATAGGTCAAAACCTTGCCAAAATGTTCAAACTCTCAAAGTTTGCAGAAATTGCAACTCAATTTACCAAAGAGATAAAAACTCTTGGCCCTATCAATATAACTGCCACGGGCAGACCTGGTTTTTCACCTCGGTTTGCCCACAACAAAGAATGAAAGTCGCTGTTTGATTTGCCAGGACTTTCATATAACCGGCATGGCCGGAGCATGGTCATTCTCATCGGCCACAACAAATTTAGAAAGTCTATCATTACAGGCGTTTAAACGAACTTTCATATAAAAAACAGGCGGCCTGAAAAGATATTGTGATGATACAAAAATTGTAACCGGAGGTAGGTTGTGAATAAAGAAATGCTTGTTATTGGAGGAGGAATTGCTGGAATACAATCTTCTCTGCATCTTGCTGAAATGGGCTTTAAGGTGCATCTGGTGGAGCGGCTGCCAAGTATTGGCGGAAAAATGGCCCAGCTTGACAAAACCTTTCCCACAAATGACTGTGCTATCTGAATACTTTCGCCCAAAATGCTGGATGTCGATCGACATCCCAATGTTGAACTGATGGCTTACAGTGAAGTTGAAAAAATAGAAGGAGAGAGAGGCA
The DNA here is from genome assembly GCA_034659375.1 of Thermodesulfobacteriota bacterium. GTDB lineage: Bacteria > Desulfobacterota > Desulfobacteria > Desulfobacterales > Desulfobacteraceae > DATFJZ01. The sequence continues at coordinate 2,680 of JAYEHB010000416.1, read as the reverse complement.
ATTTTAAAGTCACGGTGAGGAAAAAAGCCCGTTATGTGGAAGAAGACAAATGTACCGGCTGTGGAGCCTGCACTGAAATGTGCTTCTGCAATGAATGCACTCTGGAATCAGAAGATCTGATTTCAAAAGGAGAACTCCCGGTTGATATCCCTGTGTTCCATCTGGTAAGAGCCATGCACATGGCAGACAAATGTATTGACTGCTGTTTATGTGAACAGGCATGCCCTGTTGATATTCCTTTAAGAACTTTTATATGAAAGTCCTGGCAAACCAGGAGTGTAACTTTCATCATTTGTTGTGTGCAGACTTAGACCACCAAGGCTGCCCGTGGCAGTTATACAAAAAAACAAACGAGATCATGTTTAATGATTTTGGCTTTAAAAGCGGAACATCCCTGGAGCAGACATCACCGCTCAATATCAAAAAACCGGCACGGCCGGAGCGTGGTATTCGCATCGGCAACAACAAACAATGAAAGTCATGCCATTGCAGTACTTTTGACGAACTTTCATATAAAAAAACATCTCAAAAAATTAAAAGTGATAGGGTATAATCATGGGTTATAAAACTGTACTCACAACATGTACTTACTGCGGATGTGGATGTAATTTTTTTTTAGAAGTGCTTGATGGAGAGTTAGTCGGCACTATTCCCTGTAAAACAAGCCCTGTAAATCAAGGCAGACTATGTATTAAAGGCTGGAACGTACATGAATTTGCAGGAAGCAAAAAAAGATTACTTTTTCCCATGATACGTAAAAACGGAGAACTGAAGGAAGTTTCCTGGGAAGAGGCAATTGATTATACTGCATCAAACCTTAAAAGAATAAAAGATAAAAACGGGAGCGACAGCTTTGGTTTCTTAGCTTATGCAAAAGCTACAAACGAAGACAATTATATCTTTCAAAAATTTGCAAGGGCAGCCATTGGCACCAACAATGTGGATCATTGTGCCCGTCTGTGACACTCTTCTACAGTGGCAGGTCTTGCCGCTGCATTTGGAAGTGGAGCAATGACAAACTCCATTGCAGAGATAGAAGATGCCGAAACTATTTTTATAATTGGATCAAATACAACAACATGCCACCCTTTGATTGCTACACGAATCCTGCGTGCTAAAAAAAATGGTGCCAGAATTATTGTGGCAGACCCAAGAAAAATTCAAATGGCAGAATTTGCCGACATATATGTAAGGCACGCCCCGGGCAGTGATGTTGCTTTATTAAACGGCATCATGAATGTTATACTTGAAAACCAATGGTATGATCAAAGCTTTATTGATAAAAAAACTGAAGGCTTTGACTCTTTTAAACAAGCAGTTCAAAATTATCCGCCTGAAAAAGCAGCTGAAATATCAGGTGTTTCTCCTGAAGATATAAGAAAAATTGCAGAACTTTACGCAAATTGTGATAAAGGCTCAATCATCTATTGTATGGGCATTACACAGCATACAACAGGTGTGGATAATGTAAAATCCCTTGCCAATCTTGCCATGCTTACAGGAAATTTAGGTAAATTATCCACTGGTGTAAACCCTCTTCGAGGGCAGAACAATGTACAGGGTGCCTGTGATATGGGAGGACTTCCAAATGTCATTACATCTTATCAGCCTGTAACCAGTGATAAAGCAAATGAAAAATTTACAAAAGCCTGGAATACTGACAATATACCCAAAGAAAATGGCCGCACCATCCCTGATATGCTTGAAGGTCTTGAAACAGGTGAAGTAAAAGCACTCTATGTTTTGGGAGAAAATCCTGTTATGAGTGATCCCGATGTAAAACATGTAAAAAAGGCTCTTGAAAAAGCTGAACTTTTAATTGTACAGGATATTTTCCTCACTGAGACTGCAAAACTTGCCCATGTAGTTTTACCAGGGTCATCTTTTGCTGAAAAAGATGGAACCTTTACCAATACTGAAAGAAGAGTTATGCGGGTTAGAAAAGCTGTTGAGCCTGTAGGTAATGCAAAAGAAGACTGGAAAATCATTCAGGATATTTCAAATGCTTTTGGCTATAAAATGGATTATGAATCCCCTGAAGAGATCATGAAAGAGATAGCCCTGCTCTCTCCATCCTATGGAGGAATTACATATGACCGCCTTGAAGGTGACGGACTTCAATGGCCATGCCCGGACAGTGATCATCCAGGCACTCCTTTTCTTCACAAGGATATAATCGCCCGGGGTAAAGGCTTGTTCCATGCCATTGAATTTAAACCGCCGGCTGAAGAGACAGATGAGAAATATCCGTTCTGTCTTACAACAGGAAGGGTCTATGCACATTATCATACAGGAACCATGACAAGAAATTCAATATCCCTTGACAATGAAATCCCTGAAGGTTTCCTGGAAATAAATCCAAAAGATGCAAAACAACTTGACCTTATGGATAAAGGCAGAGTAATAGTTGCTTCCAGAAGAGGAGAAATTTCAACCAGAGTCATGATAACTGATCGTGTTGCAAAGGGTGTAGTATTTATGCCGTTTCATTTTGTTGAAAATTCAGCCAATGTTCTTACAAACCCTGCATGCGACCCAATTGCCAAAATCCCTGAATATAAAGTATGTGCCGTTAAAATTTCTCTGTATTCTGTTTAAATTTGCTTGGAGTACCTTAAAATCAAGTACTGCTGAAAACCTTTATTTAAAAGGGTGTCCCGCCTTATAGCGGCAGCCCTTT
>JAYEHB010000415.1:0-5668 GCA_034659375.1 Thermodesulfobacteriota bacterium | reverse complement strand
ACTTTTTTGGTTAATTATTTTCAAGGTTTGATAACGACACAAATCAATTATGAATTATGAATTATCAATTTTCAATTTTCAATTTTCAATTTTCAATTATCAATTTTCAATTTTCAATTTGACAAATCCATTTCAGCAATTAAATTATTTAATTACCATTGTTTTCTTTATCTGTTGGAGAAACCAGATGGTTTTAAATGAAAATAGGGCCAATGCACTGTAATCATGGCAGTTGGATCCGCGTCTTCGACCCATTTTTCGTTGTGGCCAAAAATAGCTGGTCATGCTCCGGCCATGCCGGTTACTAAAAATTTATAAAAAAAAGATAATAAATTATGCCCATATATGAGTTTAAATGTTTAAAATGTGAAGAATTTTTTGAAATCCTTGTTATGAACACTGACGAGGAGAAAGAGATTAAATGCCCAAAATGCAGTGAATTTGACATCGAAAGAGTGGTTTCCAGAACCAACTATGCCATGGCAAGTCCTTCCTCGGGTGCAAACAACAGCCCATCCAAACAAACAAGAAATTGTTCAAGTGGCTCCTGCACCACCTATACTATTCCCGGCGAAACCAAAGGCTGATAGTTCTCCCCTAATCTGGACGAGCAATAACATAAACAGGTTTACGTGTGACCTTCAGGTTGCGTGTGACCTTGAGGTTACGTGTGACCTTCAGGTTATTAATTCTTATGCCCAAACCACACGACAATAAGAATTAAAAAACTCTAAGGAGCTTTATATGACAGAATATGCCACACTCACCATTGAGGGAAAAGATTACAGCTTACCTGTTATTAAAGGTGCAGAAGGTGAGAAAGCCATTGACATAACAAAGTTGAGACAGAAGACAGGCTATATTTCATTTGACCCGGGCCTTGGCAATACAGGCTCATGCAAAAGCGCCATAACATTCATGGACGGAGAAAAAGGAATACTCAGATACAGAGGCATTCCCATTGAACAGCTTGCAGAGCATTCATCTTTTGTTGAAACTGCGTATCTTTTAATAACAGGAAAACTTCCCACAAGGGACGAGCTGACCAGAACAAGTGTACTTTTAAATGATGCTTCGCTTCTCCATGAGGATATGAAATTTTTTTACCAGAATTTTCCCTCCAAGGCCCATCCCATGGGTATCCTCTCAGCAATGGTAAATGCCATGAGAAGTTTTTATCCTGAACTTATTGAGACTAAGGAAGATGATCTTAATAAAACTTTTTTGCGCCTGATATCCAAAGTGAGAACCATGGCTGCCATGGCATACAAGATCTCCAGGGGACACGCAACAATATATCCAAGACCTGATTACTCCTATTGTGCTAATTTTCTTCACATGATGTTTGACAATCCTGTGATTCCATACAGAATGGACCATGATCTTGAAAAAATTTTAAATGTATTCTGGATTCTCCACGCAGATCATGAACAAAACTGCTCAACTGCCGCTGTAAGAGTTGTGGGAAGCGGAGAGGTGAACATATATTCTGCAATCTCCGCAGGTATATCAGCTCTGTGGGGACCGCTGCACGGTGGAGCCAACCAGGCAGTAATACAGATGCTGAAAAAAATACAAACACAAGGACTTGCCATACCTGATGTAATCGCAAACGCAAAAAACAGTGAGAACTCTTTCCGCCTCATGGGATTTGGCCACAGGGTTTATAAAACATATGATCCCCGTGCAAAAATAATGAAACAGATGTGCGACCTTATCCTGCACAAAAAAAGATGCAAAGATAATCTGCTCGATATTGCAGTGGAACTTGAAGAAGCTGCCCTTGCAGATTCATATTTCCAGGATAAAAACCTGTATCCCAATGTTGATTTCTATTCAGGTCTGGTTTTAAGGGCAATGGGAATACCCACAAACATGTTCACTGTGATGTTTGCCATAGGAAGACTTCCAGGATGGATAGCACAATGGCAGGAAAACTCCATGGATCCTCAACGTAGAATAAGCAGACCAAGACAGGTCTATACAGGAAACACCCTTTCAGAGTACATTCCAATTAACGAAAGATAAGGTCTATTTTCAGGCATCTTTCATAATGCTTCAAAAGTAGTTTACACTTTTACACTTTCTGAGGCCATTCCCTATCTAAAGGGGTTTTTCCAAAAAGAAGTGTAAACTACTTTTATGCTGATATGAAGGATGCCTTCATTTTTATATTTTTCGTGCCTTTTGTGTGTTGGTTACGCTTCGCTCCACGTCTTCGACCCGTGGTTAAAAATATAAAAAAGTGTAAATTGGCAAATGAAGGATGCTTATTTTTATTGTTTTTTTATTGACATTCTTTAGTTGTGCCTGTATTGTTTGCCTCGACTAAGATTATAATATGGATGGAAGAAAACTAATCATGCTGCATTAAGTTATCCTACCATAATAATCAATTTTTTTTATTTTTTTTTAAATCACACAAAAGGAAAAAGAACAGATGAAAAATGGATTACTTAAAAAAGCAATTGTTGGACTTGGAATTGTCTGCATGGTAGCAATCTCCCCTGTTTGGGCAAACTCTTCAGAAAATGAAAATTCTCTGGAAAATATTTTTCAGAATGTGACATTCAGCGGTTTAATTGAAGCTGAAGCCACTGCAACCAGCGATTTTGAAGGTACTGATGAAAGTGATATTGCACTTGCAACTGTTGAGCTTGGGTTTGACTCCCCAATTACCCAGTGGGGTTCAGGTCATGTTCTTCTGGCATGGGATGATGGAGATGACAAAATCACAGTGGATGAAGCAATCATCACCATTGGAAACAGTGAAAAGACACCGGTATATCTCAGTGTTGGTAGAATGTATGTACCATTTGGCAATTTTGAAACAAATATGATCTCTGATACATTCACACTTTTTCTTGGTGAAACACAGGAAGATGCTGCCCAGGTTGGATTTGAAACAAACGGTTTTTACGGGTCGATGTACGTTTTTAACGGAGATACTAATGAAGAGACCAACGGAGATTCAGAGATTGAGCAGTTTGGAACAAATATAGGGTATGCCATTGAAAATGACAACTTCAGCCTTGATGTCAATGCTGGCTATATCAATTCTCTGCTGGATTCAAATGAACTCCAGGATGCATTGACTGTGGAGGGTCATGACTACATCGGAGGTTTGGATATTGCTGCTGTCCTTAACTTTAATGCTTTCACCCTTATTGGTGAATATCTCACAGCACTTGATGATTATGAAACAGGCAGCGAAAAATATGAATTAAAAGCTTATAATATTGAGCTTGGATACACCTTTGATATCTCCGGTAAAGAGACTACAATTGCAGCCGGTTACCAGGGAAGTGATGACTGTGCAGCATATTTGCCGGAAACAAGACTTATCGGGGCAATTTCTGTTGCAATAATGGATGGAATGTCATTGAGCCTGGAATATGCGTATGACGATGATTATGATGAAAATGAAGGCGGGACAGGAGAAGACGCAGATTCAATAACAGCTCAGATAGCTTATGAATTCTAATTCTGGCTTGTCCAGGTTAGGGGCACGGAAATTAATAAATCTACACAAACAGCACAAAATTTTAACTTATTTTCAAGGCGTATCAAAGGGAGCATATTGATGCGCCTTGAAGACGGGCAAAAATACTGTGCCCTATTGGTGGATTTTAAAATTTCCATGGCCCTAAATTCAGGTATGAAAAATAATGCTGCCTGTTTTTTCTGTTAAATACCCGCCAAGGGACTGAACACGCTTTTTAAACCCGTCTGTGTTAATGGTATCCATCAGGGTTTGAACCTTTTCACTATTATAGAATCTATCTGGAATAACAAGATCATACTCTTCTGTAACCACAGGAATAAAATCAAGATCAAGTGCCTTTGCTGCAGCATAAATCCCAAGACCTGCATCAGCCCTGCCTGAAAGCACAGCAACTGCCACTGACATGTGTGTGTACTCCTCATTTTCATACCCTGATATTTCAGACGAACTTACTCCAAGACATTTAAGTCTGTAATCAAAAAGAATTCTTGTACCAGACCCAGCCTGTCTGTTTATAAAAGAGAGAGCATCATTTTTACTTCTGCCCTTTAAGGTAAGATCTTCAACCCCTTTTATACCTTTTGGATTTCCCCTGGGCAGGATAAGTCCCTGATCCCTCATGACAAGATTCACCACCCACACCTTTTCTTCGGGCAGGTATTTCTTTATATAGGAGATATTGTAAGAGCCGTCTTCAGGGTCAAGAAGATGTGCCCCTGCCATGTGGCAGGCTCCTTTTTTAATTGCCATTAACCCGCCCATGCTTCCCACATGACTGGAGGAGATGCTCACGCTTCCCGAGGTCAGCCTTATCTGGTCTGCCAGAATATCTAAAGTGTTGTCATGGGAACCAGTAATTACAATGGTATTCTTAATGGCAGAAAGGGGTCTGAGAAGCTCTGCATCCACCTTTTCTCCTTCAGCAAGACCTTCCACACTTGCGGGTATTCTTATGATCCCGTCAGCTTCGGTGAGTGTTGTGATGCTTCCAGCCCCCCTTGGCAGCTGGGATGCAATAAGCCTCCCATCCACAGAACCGATCTTTACCCTGACAAATTCATCCTGTCCAAGCTTTGATGCGATCTTTCTTCCAGGTTCAATTTCAGATTTTGCTCTTTTCTTTTCAGGAAGTCCCTGCATTTTTAAAAGCATGGGCCCTGCAAACTGCTCAAAAGCGACAATGGCAGATACTGGATAGCCTGGTATTCCAAAAACAGGAGTGTTACCAACCTCTCCAAAAAGAACAGGTTTCCCGGGCATCATTGTAACTCCATGGAGCAGCACTTTTCCCAATGCTGAGATAACAGGCTTTGCAAAATCTTCAGATCCTGCTGAAGAACCGCCTATTATGAGAATCATGTCATAATCAGCCGCAACAGCATCATTCACAGCCTTTTTTATCCCTTCAATGGTATCTTTAACCATTGAATTACAGGTGACATCTGCTCCAGACTCCTCACAAAGAGCCCCAAGAACAGAAGAGTTGGATTCTATCACATCCCCGGGCTCAAGCTCATCTGCCTTAATATCCTGCCAGGGCTTCAGCTCATTTCCTGTGGGTATAATAAGAACCTTTGGTTTTTTTCTTACATTTATTGAAAAGACTCCACCGGAAAGAAGTGCCCCCACAGAGTAGGGTGTAATTTTATGCTCTCTTGGAAAGAGAAGCTCTGTTGCAACGATATCTTCTCCCATTTTTCTTACATGCTGCCAGGGAAAAACAGGAGCCTCAATTTCAACCTGATTATCATCAATGATATTAAGATGCTCTATCATAATTACTGCATTACACCCTTGTGGCAGAACATGGCCTGTATTGACCCAGAAAGCACTCTTTCCCGGTTCAATAGTTTTTGGAGCTTCTTCACTGGCCCCAAAGGTTATTTTGGCATCAACAGCAATGCCGTCCATGGCTGCTGCATGGAAATTAGGGGAAGAGAGAGCAGCCACGGCAGGCTCAACAAGCACTCTTCCCACAGCCTTGGGGGGAACAATGGTTTCAAATTTTGTAAAGGGGAAATCGGAAAATCTGTTAAAGAGCAGCTCTTTTGCCTCTTTAATGCTCTTCATATCAAGATATACATTTCGTTTTAAACTCATTTTTTATATGCCTTTTTATATGAAAGTCCGTCCAACGTACTGCAATCGCATGACTTTCATATT
>JAYEHB010000414.1:0-5686 GCA_034659375.1 Thermodesulfobacteriota bacterium | reverse complement strand
TATGAATTTTCAATTTTCAATTATCAATTATCAATTATCAATTATGAATTTTCAATTTTCAATTTTCAATTTTCAATTAATTGTTAAGCCTGACCCCTCCGTTGTTCCTGCAATCAGGATATATGGCCGACGTTCTTACTCCGATCTATAGATATGATTTTTCAGCATACTTTTTCTGGGGACCCACGGTTTCACCCAAAAGGGCCTCTGAATCGGCGTGTTTCAACGGGGAGAGCTTAACATCCATGATCAATGCCATGGTCCTTGGTATATCGGTGTTGTCAATGAATCCGTTGAATCGTTCAGATCCGATTCCAATGGCAGAAAGTGTAATCACGCTTGCCGTATGAACATAGGATGTCCAGTTGATACGAGCCCTGTAGGAGACAAGATGGGCAACGGCAATCATGGTGGGTGTGTACTCATAACCGTAATTGGTCTGCTCCTCGTAGGGCAGGGTCTGGTTGCGATCCTCCACTTCCATGGCACTGGTCAGCTGACGTTTCTCTCCTTTGGTCAGGTTGGTGAGACCAAAATGGTTACCCACATAGTCAATGTATGCCTGGTGACGCTGGTTAACATCGCTGTATTTTTTGTACATCTCTGGATAGAGATACCAGAGTGTATCTTCAGTGGACGCCTTGACCTTTGACAATTCGTCAAGTTTGAGAAAATACCCCTTGGAGTCCAGGCTGATACCCATGGCCATGCCGCCGGTTTCGTGGTCTGCAGTAACAACTATGAGGGTTTCGTCTGGATGGGCTTTGTAAAATTCATAGGCTTTGGCAATGGAGGCATCCAGGGCAAGGGTGTCCCAGATTGTTGCGGCGGCATCGTGGCAATGGGCTGCGTAGTCAATTTTACCTCCCTCGACCATCATAAAAAAAGGTTTATCCTGGGCTGTCAGCACCTCAATGCCCTTTCCCGTCATTTCGGCAAGGGAGGGCATGACATTGTCCAGGGCTGTGCTGTTTCTTCTGTCAATCTCATAGGCTATGGTGCTGTAGGCAAGAATGGCAAAGACCTTGTCCCCTTGTTTCGGGTGAAATGCCCTAAAGGCATCCCTTTCTTTATCTCCAACAAAGGTGGTATATCCCTTTACCTGGAGTTCAGCAACAAGATCCCTGTCATCCTTACGCTTGGACTTTAAGCCCTGGTCATTTCCCTTTTTGACAAAATGGCGAAAACCACCGCCGGCAAAATAGTCAAACCCGGAGTTGAGCTGGTCAACGGCAATGGCATTCTCATCGGAACGACACATATTATGGGCAGAAAACGCAGCCGGTGTGGCATGGGAAATCCGAGTCGTGGTTGCAAGACCAACGGCATACCCTTTGTCCCGGGCAGCTTCGGCAATGGTCTTGACATCGGTGCCGTCGGGCAGTTTTGCTATCACCCCGTTGGTTGTTTTATACCCCGTGGCAAGGGCTGTACCGCCTGCACCACTGTCGGTTATAAGTGTGTTGGCAGAATGGGTAGTCACCAGGGCGGAACTTGGAAAACTGTTCATCACAAGCTTTGCATCGGGATTCTTTGACTCCAGCTTGTAAAAATACTGGGCAGCCTGGCGCTGGGAGTTCCCCATGCCGTCACCGATAAAATAAAAAACATACTTGGGAGCCGTTGCAGCAAAAACAAATGATCCCATAAAAATTAGACAAAAACTCAGAACCAGGGTTTTCAGAACCCTCTTTGTTCGAATAGCACTTTCCATACTCATCTCCTTTTTCAATAGATATTAAAAATAATGTAAACGCTCACAGGGTTATGTAAGCGTTTAGAAATTTAGAAAATTAGCACATTCTTTGTATGAATGCAAATATCATGTAGTGTTCTCAGGCCTGACGCATGAACAAATAAACACTGCAATAAGAATGGCTTGAAGAACAACCTTTCTCTACCGAGTGGCAATCAGCAGGATTATTTCAATTGACAATGGCATCATTCGCTTTACGTTTAAGAATTATAAAAAAAAATAAGGTTGAATCTTATTCAGATTTGTGAGAAGTAACCAAATTCCAGTTAAAATAAATCTTGAAAAAGCAATATCTCTTGGGGTTTCAAAAGAGAAATATGATGAAACTATCAAGTAAAATTGGAAGGGTAACTATGCAAAGAAAAGGTGGGACACCTGATCCAACAAGTTTACAATTTAAAATTAACCAGTTAGCGTTGTTTGAGGATTAAAATGTTTAACCAAATTAAATATATCGATTTATTTGCTGGTATTGGTGGTTTTCATCAAGCAATGAATGATTTTAACACTGAATGTGTTTTTTCCTCTGAGTGGGATAAAGAAGCTGCAAAAACTTATTTTGAAAATTATGGAATTAAACCACATGGTGATATTACTAAAATAAAAGAAGAAAATATTCCTCCACATGATATTTTGTGTGGTGGATTTCCTTGTCAGGCATTTTCAATTTCAGGAAAACAAAAAGGATTTGAAGACACTAGAGGAACTTTGTTTTTTGATGTTGCTCGTATTATCAAATATCATAAGCCAAAAATTTTGTTGCTTGAAAATGTTCGTAATTTTGAAAAACATGATAATGGAAAAACACTAAAAACGGTTGTAAATACACTAGAAAAATTGAATTATAATGTTTATTTTAAAGTTCTAAATGCTAGTCATTATGGATTGCCACAAAACAGAGAAAGAATATTTATTGTCGGCTTTAGAAATGATTTGTTAATAAAAAGGTATAATTTCCCAAAACCGACAAATGAAAATATCAGTTTATTAGATATTCTCGAAGATAACCCTGAAAACGCAAAAGTAGTTGATCGTCCAGATACAGTATTCACAAAAACATTTAAACCACAAACCAATCTGTTTGGTGATGTTGATTTACCTAATAGACCGATACAAATTGGATATGTTAATAAAGGTGGACAAGGTGAACGTATCTACAGTCCTTATGGACATGCAATAACTCTTTCTGCTTATGGCGGTGGTGCAGGAGCAAAAACTGGGTTATATCATATTGATGGAAAAATAAGAAAACTGAGTCCTAGGGAATGTGCAAGAGTTCAAGGTTTTCCAGATACGTTTAAAATAAATCCTTCATTAACGCAAAGTTATAAGCAATTTGGAAATAGTGTTGCAGTAAATGTATTAAAAGCGATCATCAAGGAAATCTATAGCACTGGGTGTTTTGAAAATAGGGAGAGAAAAAACACACATGTCAGTGGGAAAGAAGTCTGTTACATTACTGCCCGAAGTACCGCTGCAAAATTTTTCGTTTTACTCCTTAACCTGCCAGAATCCGCCTTTATCAGGGCCGACTCTGATCAGTTTTTCTGACTCTTTCAATATTTTAAGATTGTTCTTAACAGCCCTGTCACTGATGGATAAAGAGTCAGCCAGTTCCTTGATTGTGAGTCTGTTGTTCTGGTGCAGAAGGCTGAAGATTTTCTGGGAAGTTTTCTGGGAAGTTTCCTGGGAAGTTTTCTGGGAAGTTTTCTGGGAAGTTTCTGTTAATTTATCTCTCTTTTTCGCCATAAACAAAACAACTTTAAAAAAAAGTCCACTTTCTTTAAATTCAGGCTTTTTTTGACCATTTTCTCTGCATAAAGAGAGTATTTTCTGTATTCCAGTACCCCATTGTTCAATAAAATTTATCTCTCTGAAAAAACGGGCTATCACCCTGTTTCTTATTTCAGATCTACCTGCAATAATATCATCAATCTCCAGGGATCTTGGAAGGGTTCCAGGCGATGTGATTTCAATCCTGTTGTCAAAAACCGCAAACTTAATATCTGAGCCTGAAATGCTGTAATCTCTGTGAACAACTGCATTTACGATGGCTTCCCTTACTGCTTCCAGAGGTATTGCAAATCTGTCAACTCTCTGAATACCCACAATTTTTCCTGCTTTAGGGATATAGATCTTTGCAAAGTTAATCACATTTTCAATTTGGGAATACAATGGACCGGTAAATTCCTTCTGATCAATGAATTCCACCATATCATTGCCTTTAAATCTTGCACATTTGATTTTTGCAAATTCAAACAGATCAGCATCAGTACCGGCAAGGAGCAGTCCGCCCATTGTTGGCAAAATTTGATCATGTTCCATGGAAAGCAGTTTTAAGGTGAATAAACCCTCTCTGTCCAACTCCCTGCCAGTGTAATTTAAAAAATCCGTTTTCAGCCGTTTATAATTTATGTCAGATTCGTTTTTTCCATGGACACTCTCTTCATCAATGGAAATATTGAGTCTCTGCCTCTCAAGCTCCATGAGCATTTCAATATCAGCAGGTTTATTGGTTGCACCAATATTAATAAGTTCAGAAAGTTTTGGCATAAGCTCCTGCCTTTGAAATGTCAACAATATCCTCTCTAATTTTTGTCAGAGATTCCAGGCCGTTTTCAGTAACAACATGGGTGTTTTCAATACCAACAACTCCTCTGCCCGGCATGATCACTTTGGGTTCCAGGGCCAGCACCATTCCTTTTTCCAGGGCAAGTTTCTGCCCTTTTGCAATAAACGGGAACTCATCTAAGTCCAGGCCCACACCATGTCCGGTAAACCTGATTCTTCTGTCACCAACCCCCATGAAATATTTTTCATACCCCTTATCCGAGGCCATATCCACCATCATATCATAGAGATCTCCTGCCAGAATTCCCGGGACAGCTTTTGATTTTACCATTCTTTGTACCTCAAGCATGGCATCATGGGCTCTTAGAAACTCATCGGAAAGGGTACCAACAGAAAATATTCTTGCATGGTCTGAAAGATATCCGTTTAAGGCAAACACATAATCCACAAGAACAGGCTGATTTTTTTTAATCTTGTTAAAACCTGCCCCCTGACCTGTGGCCGGACTTGTTCCGCATCCACCTGTGGGTGAAGCCATATAACTTGGCACTGCTGCAGAAGGGCCGCACATAACATGACCGTAAAAAATCTCACTGCCCCACAGTCTCATGCGAACAATTCCCTGGTGCCCCATACTTCGGGCACAGGCTTCAAGTTCTCCGGCAAAGGCAACCTCACTCTTTCCCGGTTCAAGAAATTCAGGAACCCTGGCTGCAAGCTTGTCTGACATGGCGGCAGCATCTTTAATCATATTAAGCTCGTACTCTGATTTTACAGCCCTTATCATTCTTATATCTGTGGAAAAATCAATAATTTTCGATTTTTCAAATATCTTCTGATACAAAAAATACAAATTTACCGGAAGAACATCCAGTTCCATCCCAAGCACTTCAGGTATCGTATATCCCCTTTCATTTAAAGCGTCAGGAATCTTTTTAGGACTTACAAGGGATAAAACAGAATTTAGAGCTGTTTCTGCTTTTGCTCTTTCATACTCCTTAAAAATCATGAGAAGAGGCTCACCTTTAACAGGAACGTACAGCCATCCTTGCTGGACAGTTCCTGAAAAATAGAAAAAATCAGATTTCTGGATAATCAGGGTACTGCTTACTCCCTTTTTGTCCATGGCAGACTGTAATTTCTCAATCCTGTGCTTAAGCTCTTTTAAAGGCACTCCCTTTTTGTAGGATTCCATATATTCTCACCCCCTGAAAATCAATTATGAATTATGAATTATGAATTATGAATTATGAATTATGAATTATGAATTATGAATTTTCAATTATCAATTATCAATTATCAATTATCAATTATCAATTATCAATTATCAATTATCAATTTTCAATTTTCAATTTTCAA
>JAYEHB010000413.1:0-5702 GCA_034659375.1 Thermodesulfobacteriota bacterium | reverse complement strand
CATAGGTGCCAGCGGAGCCATTGCCGGGGTTATGGGGGCATATTTTATCCTCTATCCCAGGGCAAAAATTCTTACCCTTATTCCAATAATAATTATTCCATGGTTTGTTGAAATACCTGCCTTTATTTTTCTTGGGTTCTGGTTTGTCATGCAGTTCTTTTATGCCGCAGGGAGTACAACCGGTTCAGGCATAGCATGGTGGGCCCATGTGGGAGGTTTTTTATCAGGAATGATATTGATAAAATTAAGTTCTAAAATTCCTGACTTTGATGCAGACATTAAGATTAAAAAGGCTGCTCCAAGGAAGAAGACTCCAAAATTACAGGTGGTTAATGCAAAGGCTGTGGATCATTCTCCTGATCTTGTCGGCACCCTTGAGATCTCGTCCATTGAGGCCCTGGCAGGTACAAAAAAAATTGTAAATATACCCTGGGGTTTCTATCAAAGGAGCTACAAAGTAAGTGTGCCTCCTGGAGTCAGGCAGAATACAAAATTGAGACTGGCAGGCATGGGAAAAATCATTTCAGATTCTTCCCGGGGGGACATGTATCTTAAGATAGAGATAAAAAATGAATTTTAAGCAAAATTTTAAATATTTTTTTCTGATATCTATTTTACTGCTTTTGGCTGTTTTGACTCTTTTACCTCATTTAGTTCCTGTTTTGCTGGAAAAAGAAGTCACCAAAAGAGTCTCCAATATAAAAGGTCTTAAAAATTTTAAGATCAATATCCATAATATTGGTGTTTCAGGTATAGACCTTGGAAGAATAAGCACTGGGAAGAGTCTCTTTGTTGATTCCGTTCATCTGGATTATTCCTTGAACTCTCTTTTAAATAAAAAAACAGATACTCTTTTGATTTCAGGAGTTGATTTAAAAGCCTGTGTAAAAGATTCACACATTGAATTTACAGATTTTGATATGGAAGCAGCAGATCATGACAGCTCAAAAAAACAGTTGCCGGATCTTTCTCTGGTACCATTTTTACCTGGAAAAATTTTAATCAGCCACTCCTCTTTTTCTTTGATCGTTCCAGGCAGTCAAATCGTTGTTCCCTTTGGGGCAGAAATTTTAATCAAAAAAAAGGAAAAACAGATAAGTATAGTTTTAAATCTCTTTCCCTTTGGTGAAAAAATTGAAATTGCAGCAATAATTGATATGAAAAAAGGCCTCAAAAGTGTTGAAATCAAAGCTGATTCCTTTTGTCTTGACCATTTTCACAGCTTGTTTGCTCAATATTTGCCGGATCTATCCATTTACGGCAATACAGATATTGTGATTTCAAAAAAAACTGATACACCCTGGCACTTATCACTTTCAGAGATTAACATTGTAAAACCTGTAAAAACAACAATCAGTAATCTTATGTGCACCCTGGAGTTGGAGTCCGGGGGGACAGATGCGTTAGCAGGGAAGGGGGCAGAAGATGTTTCAGATCTATCTGTTAAAGCATCAGGATCTTTTGTGTCTGTTTTATCTCTTTTAAATGGTATGCCGCCTGTTAAGGTTAATTATTCATGTGAACTAAAGAATAGAGATTTGTGGAATTTATCATTAAAAGGAGAAACTGAAAAAGGAGAAACTGATAAACCACACAGATCAACTACCTGTAATTCTCCGAATTGTAAGCGTTCACAGGGTACTGCAGATGCAAGGCGGCGGGCACGCAGACGTACTCATGTACTTCAAGTGCCCGCCAACACAGCAGCTGCGGTGCCCTGTGAACGCTTACACAGATCAACTACCTGTAATTTCGTTAACAAGGATATAAAAGCATGCATTAAAGATTTTACTTTTGAACTAAGTGCCATGGGTAAAGGATTAAAAGGAAAAATGGATTTTTTTGCAGGGTTGGGTCTGGTAAATGCCTGGGCAGAAAATCATGGGATTAAAATTGATATTTTAAATCCTGAACTTAATGGCCATGGAAATTTTGATTTTAATGAAAAAGGCAATGGGTTTGATTGTAGATTTAAGATTGACTCTTCTGAGGCAGATATTGTATCCGACGATTTTTATCTTAAATTTCCAGGTCTTAAAATTCCAGGCACTGTGCATATCTCAAAAACTTTGATGCCAAAGGTAAAAATAAATCCTTTTTTTGTTCATGGCAGGGCAGGGTATGATAAATACGGAGTTGAAATTGCAGACATTAATCTTAATATTCCTCTTTCCATACCATTTGATGCTAAAACAGGCAAAGGCACTTTTTCAGCAGTAAAGGTCTTGCATAAGGGAGAAAATGCTGGAAGAATAAGTGGTGAAATCTCACAGAGCAAAGCTGGAGCTATGCTTCATGGTAATGCAATAATCACAGGTTTTTTTAAATCTGAGCAGGGAAAAATTAACACCCAGTCCCTGGCTGATCATTCAGAACAAAAAGCCATGAAGTTTAAACCTGATCAGGAAAAAATTAAAACAGGTGATGATTCTGGTTTGAGTACACCTCCCCTGAACAGGTTGAAATTTGATCAGCATGGAATTAAACTTCATTTTTCATCAAAAGCAGAATTTTATTCAAAAAAAGATAAAGCGTTAAATGCAAAAATTGAATTTAAAACTGAGCAAAAAAGGATTTCATCAAATATTTTAAAAAAAGATCTGTTAGACTTTGATACTGATATGGAGTTTAGTCTTTTTTTTGCATCCAATGGAAATATTGAAATCAACAACAACAAAATAAGCAGCATGTTAAATCTTGATATTTCCCATGGTGATTTTTCCATGGAAGATAGTAATTTTTCTGCCCATGGCATTAACACAAATCTCAAGTTTAATGATATACTCTCTTTGAGAAGTGTGCCGGGCCAGCTCTTAACCATTGAGACCATTACAATCAATGATATTAAAATATCCAATGCCCGTTTTTTATATTCCATTGAATCAGATGAATCATTGCTTCTTGAGCATTGTGATTTTAACTGGTGCCATGGCATGGTTTCCACAGGAGCAGTTCGGATTATGCCTGGAAAAGAGAATTATGGAATAATTCTCTTTTGTGACAGACTCAGGCTTTCTGAAATTTTAAAACAGGTTGGATCATTTCAGGCCCAGGGTGAGGGGAGTCTTAACGGAAAAATACCTGTGAAATACTCCAAAGGCAATATATCCTTTAACAATGGATTTCTTTTTTCAACTCCTGGAAAAGGGGGGGTAATCAGAATAACAGGTGCTGAGATGCTTACGGCAGGGCTTCCTTCCGATTCTATTCAGTTTGCCCAGATAGATCTTGCAAGGGAGGCTTTAAAGAACTATAACTACAAATGGGCAAGGCTCAATTTTAATACCAGGGGGGAGGATCTTATTGTAAACATGGAGTTTGACGGTAAACCTGAAAATCTGCTTCCTTTTGTATATAAAAAAGAGGTTGGAGGTTTTGTAAGGGTTGAAGCCTCAACTCCTGGCTCACATTTTCAGGGTATTGAAATTAGTGTGAACTTTAAGCTTCCATTTAACAAAGTTCTTAAATTTGGAAGCAGGCTGAATCAGATGTTGAACAATTAAAAGTTGGCAATGAATAATTAACAGCTGGTTGAGGATGCAAAGTCAATCTGGCAGAACCAATGGAGGTGAATATGCAAAAAAGAGTTGTTTTAATTTTTTTATTTTCTATTTTTCTGTCCTTTACAGGATGCAGTACTTCCCACGAAATTCAGGTGGCACCTGTTGAGGTAAAGCCTATTCATATCACCATTGATGTGAATGTAAGGGTTGACAGAGCTTTGGATAATTTTTTTGATGATATTGACAGTGTTGAAGATCAGTTAGAGGATAACTAAGGAGATTGTTATGAATAAAAGAAGAGTAGTAATATCAGGCTTGATTTTTGTTGTTTTTTCTTTTTTTGCAGTCCAGGCTGTTTTTGCAGGCAATATTAAAGAGAGAATGAAAAAAAGGCTTCCTCAAATAGTACAAATGAAGAAACAGGGTATTATTGGTGAAAATTTCAGGGGCTATCTTGAGTTTGTATCGGCAAAAAAAATCAATGAAGCTCTTGTGGCAAATGAGAACCGTGATAGAAAAAAGATTTATTCTGCCATAGCAAAGCAGCAGAATGCGGCCATTAAAAAGGTTGAAGAATTAAGGGGTATTCAAATAGTTCAAAAGGCACACAAGGGCGAGTACCTTAAAAAGAAGGATGGAACCTGGTATAAAAAATGAATGCAGATGATAATAATTTAATTATAAATCTTAAAGGTATAACCTTTACATATCCCGGCAGCAGCAATGTCATAGACAATCTTGATCTTAAATTTTACAGGGGAAACAGAGTCGGCATTATAGCACCTAACGGCAGCGGTAAAACCACTCTGCTTCACATTATCATGGGACTTTTAAAACCAGATGCCGGTAGTATTGAAATTCTTGGAAAACCAGTGAAAACGGAAAAAGATTTCAAGGAAGTGCGTTGCAGGATTGGGCTGCTTTTTCAGGATGCCGATGACCAGCTCTTCAGCCCTACTGTTTTGGAGGATGTGGCTTTTGGCCCTCTGAATCTCGGAAAAAGTCCTGAAGAGGCAAAAGAGACAGCCATGGAAACATTGCATGAGCTGGGGCTTGATGGTTTTGAGGAGAGAATTACCTACAAACTTTCCGGTGGAGAAAAAAAATTGGTAGCTTTAGCAACTGTGCTTGCCATGAAGCCTGAAATGCTGCTGCTTGATGAACCAAGTGCAGGACTTGATGAAAAAACAAAAGCAAGACTTGTTGATCTGTTGACCAAACTTGATCTTTCCTATATACTGATATCCCACGAAAATGAGTTTTTATATGAGCTGACAAATTCCATTTATACAATGGAAAACGGAAAAATTGTGCCAGGTGAAAAACTACATAGACATGTTCATTCCCATCCCCATGGCGCATACGATCACTCCTGGCATGGATGTTTATTATGATAAAAACTGCAATAATTGAAGATTCAAAAGCAATTGCCAATGTGTATAAGTCTTATCTTAATAATACTGAATTTAAGGTCAATATTTTTGGTTCAGATGTTGATGAGATAGAGAATCTTGTTAAAGAGAGTGGATTTGAGATAATCATATATCCAAGTTACCCCAAATTCCAGAGAGCTTGTAAAATTATTTCAAGGATAAAATCAGATACTCAATTAGCATCAGCTATTTTTATTCTTGCAACAACTATGCAGAAAAGTACTCTGAAATCTGAGTTGAATTTCAAGGATATTGACGGAATGATTGTCAAACCTTTTCAACAGCAGGAGCTATATCAGTCTTTATCAAATTCATATTATTCACATTCTCGTTTTACAAGAAAAAATCCCGTTGCTGTTGTTGTTGATGACAGTAAAGCTGCACAAAGAGTTATTGCCACGGCTCTCACTGCTCTTAATTTTATTGTTAAAACAGCTTCTGATGGTGCCGAGGGGTTAAAGCTTGCTTTAAAAATTTTGCCTGATCTGATTCTTACAGATGTTGAAATGCCTGTTATGGATGGTTTTGAACTCTGTAGAAAAATCTCTCTGGAAACTTCCATTCAAAATACACCTGTGATTGTTATCAGCGGAAATATTGATGATGCACAGTTTAGAAAAGGTTTTAAATCAGGGGCCATAGATTTTTTAAAAAAACCTGTATCCCAGGCTGATCTTTTTTCAGTGATTGAGTCTGTCTCCTTTCAAAATTTAACAATTCCTTCAGGAACTGCACTTGTTGCCAGTCAAGATCAAACTTTATGTGG
>JAYEHB010000412.1:0-5709 GCA_034659375.1 Thermodesulfobacteriota bacterium | reverse complement strand
GGGATGATTTTCATTTTTCCCTTTTGCAGGGATGGCTGGAATTTGGAAAATTTACAGTTACATCATCTGAAAATGAAGCTGTTGCTGGTTGTCAAAGTTTTTTTATCAGTTTTGATTTAGAAAAACTTTTTGATCATGAGGTTGTTATCAAAAAGGTGATCATTGAAAAACCCCATGCCTTTATTAAGCAGAACAGAAGCAGACAACTGAATATAGCTGCTGCGTTTTCAAAGGAGAGCGGAGCTGATCTGAAAGCTGAATCAGAATTTGAAAAAAAAGGGATGATATTTCCATTTAATATAAAAGTGCTTTCATTAATTATTAAGAAAGGCGTTTTTTCCTTTGAATCTGAACCCGAGAATCTAAAGACAGAATTTAAGAACATAAGCCTTAAAGCAAAAGGGAATTTAAAAGAAAAATCTGCTGAATTTACCCTTAAAGCGGAAAACAGCATGGTTCTCTCTTCTGATATGGATATAAAGATAAAGAGCCTTGCCCTTCATTCACACTATTTTAAGAATGCCATTTCTGATATTAATATTCTCCTTGACTCTGATTTTGCAGATCTTAAGCTTAAGGGAGAGGTTAAAAATATATTATCTGTTATTGAGTCTAATCCTGATCCTGACCTTAAATCAGCCGCTGCCCATGGGTTTGCCAATGAATCTGAATCTGAATCTGACTTTAACTTTAACTTTAATCCTGAAATTGATATTGCTGCTCATATTAATGGTTCTCTTGCCGGGGTTGCCAGGGCATTTAAGCTGAAAGAGAATATATCAGGGGATTTTAAAATAGATGCCAAAGTAAAAGGAAAAGCCAGTGATCCTTTTGTTGCATGCCAGGTTAAGTACAGTGATGGTGAAATATTATCCAGGAAAATTAAAACCGCCTTTTTTGATCTGACCATGGAAAAGAGAGAATGCACTATTAAAACCCTCACTGTTGACCATGAAGCAGGCAGTGTAAATCTCCATGGGAATATTGATCTGGCAAAAGCCTTTCCTGCAGGGTTTTTATCCGGGAAAAGAGCTTTTGAAAAAGCCGCTTTGGCCATTGATTTTTCAGGGGAAAATATAAATTTTGGGCAGATACTTGACCGTGAAAATATTACAGAAGTTTCTGGCTTCTGCTCATTTAAAACATCTGTTTCAGGTTCCATGGAAAATCCTGCAGCCACTCTATCCTTAACTCTCCATGATGCCGGGTATATGGATTATCCAGGGGTTGATGCCAAAATTGATTTATCCCTTTTAAATGGCAATCTTAATATCGCTGCATGCGACATCTCTTCTTTAAGCTCTTTGCTGAAGCTTTCAGGAAATATAAAAGTTCTTGAAAAGAGGGGCTTTAAGATCATGGAAGATTCGCAAATGGATATTGATCTTACATTAGATAAAATTTCAGTAAAAGAGCTTTTAAATGCAATGCCCGTTAAAAAAGGGCTGGATGCTGATGCTGATATCTCTCTTGTATCAAAAATCAGAGGAACGTTAAAAGATCCTGTGGCAGATATTCAGGTTGCATGCGAAAACCTGTCCTTTGCAGGAGAGCAGGCAGATTCCCTTGATTTGTCAGCTTTTATTACAAAAGAAAAGTTAACCATTGATTCATTGAAACTGTTTTTAACAGAAGCTCAGCATATTGATCTTAATGCCTGGATAGATAAGGAAAAGAACTTTAAAGCAGAGCTTGTTTCAGACGGGATAGAACTTTCACAGATAAATCATATTAGGGAGACAGGAGTTATTAACGGGCTTATGACCTGTTCTGTCAATGCCCACGGCACTTTTGCCAATCCATTGGTAAAGGGTGATATTATTTTAAAAAATCTGGAACTTATGGAAAAGCCTTTTCATGA
Source organism: Thermodesulfobacteriota bacterium (assembly GCA_034659375.1). Taxonomy (GTDB): domain Bacteria; phylum Desulfobacterota; class Desulfobacteria; order Desulfobacterales; family Desulfobacteraceae; genus DATFJZ01. The sequence continues at coordinate 3,848 of JAYEHB010000412.1, read as the reverse complement.
TTTTAAAGCCAGCGTGAGTGTTGAGCACAATGACGTCCATGTGAAAGGTGATCTGAACTTTGGTATTGAGGCCGGGTTTAATATTGAGTCAAAGGATTTTACAGCAGATATAAATTTTGATAATACAGATCTTCTGCCATGGTTCAGGCTGGCAAAGGTGAAAGATATAGCAGGTAATGTAACTGGAAAGCTCCATGCCAAGGGAAATGCAGAAGAGATGGAAAATATCAGTGCCGATGCAGATATTAAAAAGCTCTCTGTTCTGTTTCAGGAAAAATATTCCATAAAAGCAATGGATATTAAAGGAAAACTTAACGGCAAAAAATTTGACGTTGCTGATTTTATGGTGCTTTTGCCCGAGGACGGAGAGGTGACTCTGGGTGCGGCAGGAGAGGCAGGGGGAGAAATAACTGCCAGAGTTGAAGCAAAGATTCCTGCCTCAACAGCACAACTTTTTGTTGATGATATTTCCGAGCTTAAAGGTTATATCCTTGTCAGTGCAAATGCCGTAATACGAGATGATATAAAGAAATCCGACGCTTTGGCTCAATTAAAACTCTGTAACCTTGGCCTGGTGGTTCCTCAATCCATGCAGAAAATCCATGGGGTAAACGGAACAATAAATGCAGCCTTTGGTAAGAGTGAGGAGAAAAGAGATGATGACCTGAAGTTCATGCGTAACCTGAAGGCCACACGTAACCTGAAGGCCACACGTAACTTGAAGGCCACACGTAATCTGAAGGCCACACGTAACCTGAAAGCCACAGGTAAAAGTGACGGTAAAATTGAAATACAAGGTGTGACTGGAATGGTTGACACAGGAAAATTTGATCTTTCCGGTAAAATTGCTTTAAGGGATTTTATGCCCCATGGTTTTAATGTGCACTTAACAGGCACAGATATTCCGGTTAATATGATAGAGCATTTAGAGCTTGTGTTTGATACTGATCTGACATTTAATGGTGATCGTAAAGCTTCGCTTTTAAAGGGCGGTGTTATTATTGAATCCGGTGCATACACCAGGGATATTGATCTTAAAAAAGAGCTTTTTTCAACGTTGACAGGTAAGAACAGAACACGGAAAGGTGTAAACAAAGAGAATCAATCTCCTGGATTTCTTGAAAAAATAGAGCTCGATGTCTCAATAAAAGAGAAAAATCCCTTTGTTATTGATAATAATATGGCATATTTAGAAATTCATCCTGATATCAGAATCAGTGGAAATTGTGCTGATCCCGTTGTATCAGGAGTCTCTGAAATAAAGCCTGGAACTGTCTATTATCAGGCTAATGAATTTATTTTGACCAGGGGTGTTGTTGATTTTTCAAATCCCTATAAAATTGAGCCGGAGCTGGATATTGATGCAGAGTATGGTATCAGGGACTGGAATATCCTTCTTTCAGTATCAGGTACACCGGATGATATGAAATTTTCCCTTTTATCTGATCCTTTTCTGGAACAGGCAGATATTGTATCCCTTTTGCTCAGGGGCAGAACAATTGATGAGTTGATCCATGGAGAAGGTGGAACAACAACATCTGCTGCAAATATGCTTGCAACGGTCGCAGCAGCATCTGTTGAGGATGATATCAAGGCTGCCACTGGTCTTGATATATTTGATGTGGAAATGGATGACAGCAGTGGTGACAGCGGCATGGGGGATGTGAGTGTAACTATGGGAAAAAAAATAACTGAGAAGATGACCGTGAAATACAGCACTGAATCCAAGGATGGAGATATGATTAAGACAACCTCGGCTGAATATAACTTTCTGGATGATTTCGCTATATCAGGCTTTCAGGATTCTGAAGGCAAGTTCGGGGGGGAAGTTCGGTATAGGCTGGAGTTTAGATAAAAACAAAAAAGGGGAGTTGGTTCTAACGTCGGCCATATATCCTGACCCCACCCTCAAGTGGCCAAATATAGAACCAAGCCCAAAACAAGGATCGGGGCTGGTACGTGAGAAATAAAAATTTTTACATGAAACTTCTTTTAAATAATTATAATCAGAAGAGTTGGTTACGCTTTGCTCCACGCCTTCGACCCAGTGTTTGTTGCGGTCGACGCAATAATCATGCTCCGGCCATGCCAGTTATATTTTTAACCATACTGCTTATGGGAATTTTTATTGGTGTTATGCCTGTATCAGGAGCTTTGAAACAAAAAGATTCAAATAGATCTGTTTTTGTTAAAAGTATTGAAATAAAAGGAAATAAAGTTTTTTCTGATTTTCGTTTGAAACTGAGAATGAAGATCTGGAGTTCATCTCTTTTACCAGGGCGTATGAGCTCTCTTAACAGAAAATGGTTGAACATGGATATAAAAAATCTTGTTAAATTTTACAGGGAAAAAGGTTATCCTGATGTTATTGTTAAATCTGTGGTAATGCATTTAAAAGATAGAGATACAGGTGAAGGACAAGGCGTTATTGTACAGATAAATATTAATGAAGGATTAAAATATCTCCTTGGGTTTACAGGAAACACTTTTTTTTCTAAAGGAGATCTTAAAAAAGAGATCAAGCTGTTTAAAAAAGGGAATATAAGAGACTCTGCTTTACGACAGGGAAGGGTGAATATAGAAAGATTATACAAGAAAGCCGGGTTTGAAGATGTAGAGGTCTCTTTTAAAAAGGATAAAATCAGGAAAAAGGATGGGCCTGGCATCTTTGATCGGGATATGTGGCAGGTTACATATTCCATCAATCAGGGTAAAAGAATGGTTGTCTCATTGCTTACGATAACAGGTAATATAAAGCTTGAACATAAAGAGATAACCGATGCCATGCTTATCAGGGAAAAGACGCTGTTTGGAAAACAGGGTTTTAATTTATCAACCCTTAAAAAAGATATTAATGCCATTGAACTTCTTTATTTAAGTAGAGGCTTTCTTACTGCACAAATATCAAAGCAGATCAGGATTGAACCTGATTTAGAGAAAAAGCAGGAAGAATCTGTTCAGGAACTGGTTTATATTGATCTTATGATTAATGAGGGAGAGCAGACCCTTGTAACCTCTTCCGGCATAACAGGGCTTGGAAAGATAATAACTGAAAAAAAGGTTTTCCAGGCTGTAACCTTACGGCAGGGAGAACCATTCAGGGAATATATGGTTAAAAGTGATGCAAATGCCATTGGAGTTTTGATCTCTGAAAAAGGATATCCCCATGTAAAAGTAACCGGCAGTTTTAAGCTCAATGCTGATAAAACCTGTGCTGACATAACATGGGATGTTGAACCAGGTACTTTTACCAGGGTGGGAAAAATACGGTATTCAGGCAATCCTCGTTTAAAACAGAGGATAATTGAGAAAAAACTTAAAATAGATACTGGTTCTTCTTTTTCTCTTAAAGCAATTGGTGCTGCTGAAAAGAGAATCCGGAGCATAGGGTCTGTAGAATCAGTGAGAATAAAGGCTTGTGCCTTAAAAGAGAAAAATGAATTTGTTGATCTTGAAGTTGCTGTTAAAGAGAAAAAACCATATTTTGTTGAGGCGGCAGCAGGCTTTGATACTGAGAGAGAGGTTTATTTCAAGGCAAAGACAGGGGATATTAATTTTCTTGGAAGGGATATTGATTTCTGGGTTGGAGGCGAAGTAAGTAAAATAGGATACAGGGCAGAAACAGGTGTTAAAAATCCATTGTTCATGGAGAGAGATATTTTTGCCAAAGGCACAATATATGTGGAAAAAGAAGAAGAATTGAATCAGGAGTTCGGTACAAATTCATGGGGAGTTTCCATTGGTTTTTCAAAACCTTTTTTTTCAAAGTTTATGGCAGGGCTTAATTTCAAATATGAAAACAGAAGCAGATATGGTGGGGAAGAGGCCGGAGGAACAGAATTTGCGAC
>JAYEHB010000411.1:0-5711 GCA_034659375.1 Thermodesulfobacteriota bacterium | reverse complement strand
AATTGACTCAACTTTCTGGATTGTTCATGTTAAGGGGCTACCATAATGGAGGGGCGAACGACCGTTCGCCCGTACTCAGGGCAAACGGACAAAGACGACAAACTCGCAGGCCTGACCCCGTTTTCATTGTGGAAATTGTAGGAGCGAACGTAGGGGCGAACGGCCGTTCGCCCGTACAATCATCGCCTGTGCGGATATGATAACAGCAGGTTTATGATGGTGCAGGACAAAAAACGAAAAAAAGCTGTGGCTTTGGGGTATGATGCTCAACAGGCAGCTGCTCCAAAGGTGCTGGCAAAGGGCCAGGGCCTAGTTGCTGAAAAGATAATAGAGCTTGCCAAAAAACATGATATTCCTGTAAAAGATGATCCTGATCTCATTGAAGTGCTGTCAAAACTTGATATTGATGAGGAAATCCCGCCGGAAATTTATATAGCTGTGGCAGAGCTTCTTGCCTTTGTATATTCAATCAATTCAAAAAAGAAGTAATATCAAGATATTCTGTGAACAGTTACCAAAAGAGAGCCTGACGGAAAATTTTGCCTGGTGATCGTCAAAATTTCCACCACTAAACGTTGGATATCCTACCCTTTCAGTTGGCTATTGTGCGAAAATGGTGCGAAAATGGGGTCAGGCCTGAACCCTGAATCCTGAACCCTGAATCCGGGAAAAAAATCAGCCCATGAAGCCATGACCTCATTAAATATGTGTTGTGGCATTTATATTGCAGTAATCTATATAAAGAGAAAATAAATAGATGACATACCACCATGGCAGAACAGTTCTGCCACAATACCCTAAAGGGCAGAAACTGGCCGGAGCATGGTCATTCTCATCGGCCACAACAAAATATGAAAGTCATGCGATTGCAGTACGTTGGACGGACTTTCATATAAAAAAAATAAGGATAAAATATGATTCTTGAGATGACAAGACCTGTCCAGGGAGGGCTGAGACAGGAGAGAAAACTTGAAGTTACCTCAAATCATCTGGCAAATGTAGATACTGCCGGTTTTAAAAAAGATGTTGTCAGTTTTGACAGATTTTTTAAGGCAGAGCTTAACACTGATTTGACCCAGGGAGATGTCAGAAGAACAGGTAATGACCTTGATCTTGCCCTGGCAGATGAAGGCTTTTTTAAGATTGATACTCCTTTTGGTGTCAGGTATTCCAGAAATGGAAATTTTACTCTTAATAACAACAATGTGCTTGTGAATCAGAGTGGAGATCCTGTTCTTGGTCAGGCTGGACCTTTAACTGTGAATGGTGAAAAAATCGAAATAAATGCTAAAGGGGAAGTTTATGTTGATGGTGATATGGTTGATACCCTTGATGTCGTCACCTTTGATAATCTTTTGAATCTGCAAAAGCAGGGCAGTGGAAATTTTTTGTATAAAGGTGATCCAGCAGATGAAAAAGCACCTGATAATATTCTGGTTGAACAGAGAGCATTGGAAGGTTCCAATGTTAAAACAGTGGACGAGATGGTGCATATGATTGATCACAACAGAATGTACGAGGTGTTCCAGAAGATGATGCTCACCTTTGACGAGGTGGACGGCAAAGCCATTAATGATGTGGGAAAACTGCAATAGTTAATTTTTGTAAATATTTGGTTTATAATGTAAATGTTTGGAGGTAATAGATATGATCAGAGCACTGTGGACAGCAGCAACGGGAATGAATGCCCAGCAGATGCAGACAGATGTTGTGGCAAATAACCTTGCCAATGCAAGTACAACAGGTTTTAAAAAATCCAGGGCAAATTTTGAGGATCTCATGTATCAGACAATGCTTGTGGCAGGTGCAACAACACCTGGCGGCGGCCAGGTACCTACCGGTATTCAGGTTGGAATGGGCGTAAAACCAGCTGGAGTGCAGAAGCTCTTTACCCAGGGCGATTATGTCCAGACAGGGAATGATCTTGACATGGCAATCCAGGGCGATGGTTTTTTTCGAATTCTCCATGGGGATGAAGAGCTCTACACAAGGGCCGGTAATTTTACTCTGGACAGTGAGGGGTATATTACAACAGCCAGCGGAGACAGACTACAGCCCGAGATAACCATACCGCCGGAAACTACTCTGCTCACCCTTCAGGACAATGGTACTTTGACAGTTCACGGAACAGATGATCAGATTCTTGCAACCGAGCAGATAAATGTTAATACTTTTGTTAACTCTGCAGGCCTTTTTGCTGTTGGTAATAATCTTTTCAGGCCCACTGAGGGTTCTGGAACTGCAACAGAATATATACCCGGTGAAGATGGTTCTGGAACTGTAATCAATAATACTATTGAAATGTCCAATGTCAGTACTGTTGAAGAGATGGTCGCCATGATTGTCGGGCAGCGTGGCTATGAAGCCAATTCAAAATCCATTCAGACTGCAGACAGTATGCTTGGTATTGCCAATGGCTTAAAGAGGTAAAGTAAAGTAAGGATAATATGAGAAATTCTGTTTTAATTCTGGTTATTGTTTTTATTGCTGTACTCTGTATCGGTTTTGGCTCTGTCCTGGCAAAAGATAATAGTGACAGGAGAGGCAATGATCTCCTGGAGTTATCAGATGATATTGCAGAGAGAGATGATGCAGAGATAGTAATAGAGGTCATGGAGTCTGCAAGCGTCAACACCAGAAAGCTTTATCTTAATGATATTGCAGATATTGAGGCACCTGGGTTTTTAAAGCAGAGAATAGGCAGAATTGATGTGGGGTTTGCTCCAGGACTTGGAAAGGTTAAAGTTTATAAGGGAGAACGTCTTAAAGCAAGAATAGAATCAGAGAGTCTTATTTCAGGGGATCTCTCTGTTCTAGTGCCTGACAGGGTATATATTAAACGTGCAAGTCAGGAAATACCCAGACAGCAGTTTAAAAATATTTTTATGGATTACATCAAAGAGAGAGTAAATAAGAAAGAATTTCATGTCAGGGATTTTGACGTAAGAAATTCGGGGATTTATCAAAAAGGGGATGTTTCTCTTTTTTTGCTGTCAGGCAGAAGCCGGGATATAAAAGGGAGGCTTACTCTTTACGTCAATGTGAGGATCGATGGGGAAAAATGTGACAGAGTTTCTGTCTCAGGATGGGTGGATGTTTTTGATGATGTTGTTTGTGCTTCAAAAACATTGAAACGGGGCAGTGTGATATCACCTTCTGATCTTTATGTTGAAAAGATGAATATATCAAATATGCGTGGGCAGTATGTCAGCTGCTTAGAGGATGCCATGGGCATGGCATTGAAAACCAGCGTAAAACACGGCAGGTCGCTAAGGTTTGATATGCTTGAAGATCCACCCATTGTTCACAGGGGAGAGATGGTTAAACTAATTGTGTCAACAGGAAATCTCAGCATTATAGCATCAGGTATTGCCAGGGAGGATGGCAAATTAAATGAGCAGATTTGTGTTAAAAATATAAGATCGGGAAGGATTGTTCACTGTGTGGTAACAGGGCAGTCAAAGGTAAAGGTCATGTATTAAATATTTGGCCGGCACCCCATTCTCACATTTTCAAGAAATCAGGGTATCCTTCATAAGTACCTTACACTTTCTGGAGCCAATTCCTTATTTAAAGGGGATTTCTCCAAGAAAGTGTAAACTACTTTTATGCTGATATGAAGGATGCCGAAATCAGATATAAAAACTTGATCATCGAGTATTAGCAGAGGTGGAATATGAAAAATAACAAATTGATATTGATAACTCTGATTGTTTTGATTCTTATATCAGGATGTGCAGCAGTTAAGAAAGAAGTCCCAGGGGCTGTTCTGCCCCGGGGGATGTCAGAGCAGCCTGTTCTCCAGCCGGAGTATGCTTCACAGCCTCCATCAGAAGGCTCTTTGTGGACGGAATTAAGTGCACCTCTGTTTGAGGATACAAAGGCAAGATGTCCCGGAGATACACTGGTCGTGGATATTGTTGAAAATTCATCCTCAAGCATGGATGTTAATACAGAGACAAGCAGGGATTCCAGTATGGATATAGGAGTTCCAAATTTTTTCGGGTACATGCGCCAGTTTGAAGCTCTCTCAAATCCAACCAGTAAAGGCATGCTTGGAGATAAGCTGGTGGGTACGAAATACAAGAACGATTTTACAGGTGAAGCAACAAGTGACCGGACAGGTCAGATAACAGCATCCATAGCTGCAAGAATCATTGAGGTTCTTCCCAACGGCAATCTCGGTATCTTTGGAAAGCGGGCCATGAAAGTAAACAGCGAGGTTCAATATATAGTTGTATCAGGCATTGTAAGGCCCCAGGATATAAGCTGTGATAACAGGGTCAAGTCAACCTACCTTGCTGATTCAAGTATAGAGTATTTTGGCAAAGGAGCTCTTGCAGACAAGCAGAAACCTGGTTGGGGCACAAGATTTTTTGATAACGTCTGGCCTTTTTAATTGAAAATTGAAAATTGAAAATTGAAAATTACCAATTACCAATTAACAATTAACAATTCACAATTCACAATTAATAATTCACAATTAATAATTCACAATTAATAGAGGAGCTGTTATGGTTAGGAAAATATGTTTCAACAGTGAGAATTGTGGTGCAATAGGATTGCGTGGATTTGGATATGTTTTTTTTGTGGGTCTGTTTATGTTGATTTTTTGTGTTGATGCTGCCTGGGGTGCCAGAATCAAAGATATTGCCGCAATAAAGGGGATACGCAGCAATCAGCTTACAGGGTATGGACTTATTGTCGGGCTTGACGGAACCGGGGATAAGTCAGGTGCTGACTTTACCACCCAGGCCCTGGCAAACATGATGGAGAGAATGGGTATCCATGTTGATAAGAATCAGTTAAAGGTTAAGAATATTGCAGCAGTTATGCTTACTGCAAATATTCCTCCATTTTCAAGGATAGGTAATAAAATTGATATTATTGCATCATCCATTGGAGATGCCAAAAGCCTTAAAGGCGGAACTCTTCTTTTAACTCCTTTAAAAGGTGTTGACGGCAAAGTCTATGCCATAGCCCAGGGGCCTGTAACCATAGGTGGAATGGGAGCAGGAGGAGCTGGCGGCACTACCCGGAAAAATCATCTTCAGGTTGCAAGAATTGCCAATGGAGCAACAATTGAGCAGGAGATCCCTGTAAAGCTTGATGGTAAAAAATATTTAATTCTTTCCCTTTTAAATCCAGATTTTACAACGGCAAAAAGAGTTGCTGATACAATTAATTCATCCATTGATGAGGGTATTGCCGAAACTATGGATGCAAGTGCTCTACGTCTTAATATCCCTGAAAATATGAGAAAGAACAGTGTGGCGGAATTTATAGCAGATATTGAGACATTAACTATTATTCCCGACATAAAGGCAAAGGTTGTGGTAAATGAAAAGACAGGAACTGTGGTTATTGGCGAAAATGTTACCATTTCAACTGTTGCCGTTGCCCATGGTAATCTTACAGTTACAATAAAAAAATCCCAGGATGTGGTACAGCCGGAACCTTTTTCTGAAGGAGAGACGGTTGCAACTCCCAACCTTGAAGTCAGTATAGAGGAAGAAGATGTAAATGTCATGCCTTTGCCTGGAAGTTCCACTATTGGTGAGCTTGTAAAGGGATTGAACTCCATTGGAGTTTCCCCAAGGGATCTTATCAGTATTTTGCAGAGCATCAAGGCTGCCGGAGCCCTTCAGGCTGAACTTGAGATAATTTAACTATGAATTATGAATTATGAATTGTGAATTGTGAATTGTGAA
>JAYEHB010000410.1:0-5721 GCA_034659375.1 Thermodesulfobacteriota bacterium | reverse complement strand
CAATTTAAAAAAATAAAAAATATTTATTGACACAAACACAATTCAATGATATGTTCGACGGGTTTTTGGCGATGTAGCTCAGATGGTTAGAGCATGCGGCTCATATCCGCAGTGTCCGGGGTTCAATTCCCTGCATCGCTACCAGATAATACAATGCCGGTTTACCTGAACATATTTAGGTAAACCGGTTTTTTTGTTTAAAGGAGTGCTTATGCCGGGAGTATATGAGATATATATTAAAGATCATTTTTCAGCAGCCCATGCCCTTAAAGGGTATGATGGGAACTGCTCCAGGCTGCATGGACATAACTGGATCATTGAAGCATTTGTTGAGTGCAGAAAGCTCAACGCCCTGGGCATTGGGATTGACTTCAGGGATGTAAAAGATACACTAAAAAAAATCCTTAAAAAACTTGACCACACTAATCTCAATGAGCTTGCGGAATTTGGAAGCATTAATCCAACTTCAGAAAACATTGCAAGATTCCTTTATCAGGAACTCAAAAAACAATTCAACACAAAAAATATAAAAATCTCCAGAATAAAAGTATGCGAAACCCCGGGCTGCGGTTCAACATACTGGGAGGAGTAATTGACTCTAAAAATTTGTGAGATCTTTTTCAGTCTCCAGGGAGAGTCAACTTTTGCAGGACTGCCCTGTGTATTTGTAAGACTTTCTGGATGCAACCTGGCCTGCACATGGTGTGACACACTTTATGCCCGAGATGTAGAGAATGTAGAGGATGTAAAAAATGCAAATGGTGAAAGCCTTGACATGACAATTGATGAGATCATTGACAGAGTAAAATCCTTTGGATGCACTCTTGTGGAAATAACAGGAGGAGAACCACTTATCCAGAACAAAACCCCCCTTCTTATAAACAAACTGATCAAACTTGGCTTTAAGGTTCTTCTTGAAACAAATGGAAGTATGAGCATTAAAAACATCAACACTGAATGTGTCAGAATAGTTGATATCAAATGTCCGTCAAGTGGTGAATCCAACAAAAATCTTTATGAAAACCTTGAATTTCTTACACAAAAAGATCAGATTAAATTTGTCATTGCAGACAAAAAAGATTACCAGTTCACAAAAAAAACGTTACCGAAAATAAAAAAAATACCAGCTGAACATATCCATCTCTCACCTGTTTTTGACAGAATAGAACCTGAAAAACTTGCACAATGGATTCTAAAAGACAATCTTAAAGCAAGGCTTTCCATGCAGCTACACAAAATCATCTGGGACCCTGAAAAAAGAGGAGTGTAACAAAACTCTATGAATAAAATGGACAAAAAAAACAAAAAAGCTGTGGTTCTTTCCAGTGGAGGCATTGACTCCACAACAGCCATGGCAATAGCGAAAGCAGAGGGATATCAAATTTTCAGTTTAAGCTTCAGCTATGGTCAACGCCACCTTGCTGAACTTGAAGCAGCAAAAAAAGTAGCCCTGGCTCTTAAAGCAGAAGAGCATATGATCATTAATCTGGAGCTTGGTAAAATTGGCGGATCAGCACTTACTGAAAATATTGAAATTCCCAAACATGACAGCCCGGAAGAAATTTCAGACAGTACTGTGATACCTGTCACCTATGTACCTGCAAGAAACACCATTTTCCTCTCCTATGGCCTTGCCTTTGCAGAAGTTCTCAAGGCTGAGGCTATTTTTATTGGCGTGACTGCTGTGGATTACAGTGGGTATCCTGACTGCAGGCCTGAATATATAAAGGCCTACGAAAAAATGGCAAATCTTGCCACCAGAGCTGGCGTAACAAAAGAGACCACACTTAAAATAAAAACCCCATTAATTGAGCTTTCCAAGGCTGAAATAATCAAAAAAGGGGTTGAGCTTGGTGTGGACTACTCCTTAACCCTGAGCTGTTACGACCCTGACTCAAAAGGAAGGTCATGTGGGCGATGCGATAGCTGCCTTCACCGCAAAAAAGGATTTGCCGAGGCTTTTGTGGATGATCCAACTATATATTTTTCGGCTACCAACTTAAAGCGGGACAATTCCCGCCATTTTGGCTCCATGGCAATACCACAATCAAGCAAAAATTAAGGATTTGCTAACTAATTGAATTTACAGGTTGTCCCGCCTTATGGCGGTAGCCCTTAATGGGCATGGGTGAACGCTTACAAAAAATAAAAATATTACAGGAGAAAGCAATGGGGCGTTTTGAAGAATTTGAGTTATCTGTTAGAAAAATAGGTGATTACCCTTTGATCTTTGAGGCACTCATTCCAGGTGAATGCAATTTTTTCCAGGATGTAAGAAGGTATCAGAGCACCACCACACACCTTAATGTTCAAATCATAGATATCAATGGCCAGATCCATTTAGAACAGGATATGACCCAGGTACCCATGTCAAAACTATCTTCGTCGGAAAAAAAAGAGTTTCTTGAATATCTTAAGTTAAGGATTACCAGAGGGGACAATATTGGTTCATCCTGGATCTTTTTCAGAAATAGTCAACAAAAACAGATCACAGCCTATGGTGCAAATATTGTTTTTAAAGATGCAAAAAAAGGGCAGGAAAAAGCAAAAGAACTATTAACAGTGCTTCAAAAAAATGTAATCAATTCTGCTTCTGTTATTAAATTATTTACTACACTTTTAATAGTTGCTTTGCTGGGGTACTGTGGCTGCTTCCTCTATACAAAAGTATATTTAGAAAAAAAAGTTCTTGTGAATAAAATAATTGCATTGCCTGACTCTCCTGAAATGAAATTTTATCAAAATGTTTTTCCTGACATTTATTCCTGGAAAACCGGAGAAGAGCCTTTTAAAAAAGCCATTGGGAAAAAACTGTTAAATCCTGAATTTATAAGGGACATCATCACATGCATGGGAAAAGATTATTACAGAGAACAGGGGTCTAACAATGATTATAGAATTGTTAGAACAACACTTTTTATCTACTTTAATTATAATCTGCATGTGATAGATTCCATAAAAAAGTACAAAGCCAAACTGGCGGGAACAGAATTTCACCGTCTTTCACAAATCTATTCCTGCGTGAAATCTGATTTTTCCAGCAATATTTTTTATTTTAAGGTGGGAGATCTGGCTCTTAAAAACAGTGAAATTTTGCAATATTTTAAAAAAAACATGATCTCTTTTCACGATTATAAAAAAATGAGGGATTCAGAAGAATTTTCAGAAATGCTGGAAAAAGATATTATAAATTTTAAACTTAAAAATTTTTTAAAAAACATATACACAGCCACCCCCTTAAAGATTAAAATGCCTATAAAGGGTATTAACTGGTATCTTGCAGTAAAAACAGATTCAAATGATCAATTAAAGTTTGCAGCATTTTTCAAACGTGAAAAACCCACTCTGGTACCCCAGAATACAGGAGATGCACTATTAAAAGAACAAGAGGAACAAAGCCTCTATTCCTGGTACAAAATCAACCATAGCCAGGCAGCAGAGCTCAACCTTTCTGCTGAATCAAATATCTACTTTACAGAAAAAATGGGTCAGGCTTTAAAGCTTGAAATTATTTCAAAAAAGATAAAAGAGCTTGGACTTGAAAAGATCAAAGGTTTTTTCCCTGTTTCAGTTCACAGGGAACTCCTTATGGAAGATTCAAAAGGGAAATATGGCATTCAGTGCGATGACCCTGTAACCTCCCTTGTTGTTTCCAATCTCCTTAACAAATTTTCTTTTAAAGAAAGCCGAAACATCACCCTGAAGCGTGACCCCATCCAGTTTAACACATCCTTAATACAGCTCTCAAAAGATATCAGCCACTCTACCCAGGCCATTAACATAACTCCTGGGAAAACAGGGTTAATTGAACTTTTCAAAAACAGGGACAGCTTTAAAGCCACCCTGGCAAATGGAAAAATTGTAAGATTTGAAAAAGCTGAACGGAATCTGTTTAATCCTTTTTCATTTATGGTTCACAGTGAGAGCATTACATTCAATTTTAAACATGATATTACTGGAATGGAGTTTGCTTTAGAAGATAAAACCCTTGGAATATTTAAATCAGATGACGGCGGCCATGAAATAATATATAAAAATTAGATGAGCGTTTTCATCTGAAAACAGAAAAGGGTTGACATTTTTCAATACTGACAAATATTTCATATAACCGGCATGGCCGGAGCATGGTCATTGCATCGGCCACAACAAACAATGAAACTCTTATCACTACAGTCTTTTGGACGGAGTTTCATATAAACCGGCATGGCCGGAGCATGGTCATTCTCATCGGCCACAACAAAATATTAAACTCCATGATTTTAAATAGTTATGCGGAGTTTCATATAAAAAAATAACCGGCATGGAGAGACAACTGTAAAATGAGTGTAAACGCAGAAAGAATAACAAATTCAAAAAAACAACTTAAAGCTATTATTGAAAAATTAAATAATGTTCCTGAAAAGCAGAAAGAAAAAGCAAAAAAATCCATTGAAATGTGCCGGGAATGTCTTAAAGATGCACCTGCAACAGACACACCTGTCTATATTCACATTACAGGTACAGACAAATCATTTAAAACAAGCTATCTTTTAGATCTTTTTGACAATGATGAACTCAGGAAAATATTTTCAGTAACCAGCCATAATAGATCTGAAAACACGGCTGTGCCCTGTCTGGTTGAGCCTTGTGCCGATGTTGACCAGATAATCATTAAACAGGTATCCATCAGCTCAAAAAAAACCATAAGAGATCACATCACAAAACAACAGTTCAGCAGACTCTATGACCTTGCCAATGGTGCCACTCCTGATGATTACCTTATTCAGATATTAATTCCTGCCGATACAACTCCCATGAAACTTCCTGTCATAGAATATCCAGGAATAAAAGAGGGTGCTGATGCATTGGCAGACCAGAGAGAAACACATAAAACCTTTCAAAAGAATATGCTTCAAACCCTTGCTAAATATCCTGGTTTTCTGGTTGCCTGTTTTCAGCATAAAATCTCAATCCCCTTTGGACATCCAATGGATATCATATTAACAAAATATGGTGAATTTCTCAGGGGCAGTAATCCAAATCAAAAACTGCCTCTTATTGTATCCATGCAGGGAGAGAGTGCCGTTGCAGGTTACTGCGGCAACACAAATGTTGAAAAGGATATTCAAAACGATTTTGCATCCTATCACTCTTTTGATACAAAGATCCAGCTTGTAAATCCATGCAATCTGGATTATCCGGTAAAATTCAGTACACCGGGTCTCCATGTTGAAAAATGGATTAAAAAATTAAGCAGATACAAAAACGTACTTGAAATTCAAAATTTAATTTTAAAGGACGGCGGTATTGCCTGGTCAAGGAAATTGCTTGAAGATGTCTGCAAAAACTCTTCAATACAGGAAGCTTTAGACAATCTTTTTTTAAAGCCCTGGATCATGGAGAGTGAGGATTGTTATGACCTGGCCCTTGAATGTTACAATGAAATTGAAAACTATGATGAAGTTGCTGAAATAAAAGAAAAAATCAGAAAAACAATACTCAACGAAACCTACAGACCCCTGAGGTATTTTTTCAATCATGAGATGGAGTATCTAAGAGATAATTTGATTGATAACCACAGAGAATTCTGGTGTAATATCTTTTCACAATACTATGCACAGTTTATCCAGGATGATCAGAGATGTAATGCCATTGCAAGTGTGTTATGGGATAATATAGTTAAAAGAGTTGATGCAGACAACAAAGGCTTTCTTGGAACCCGGGAAAAAGATTTACCATATA
>JAYEHB010000409.1:0-5734 GCA_034659375.1 Thermodesulfobacteriota bacterium | reverse complement strand
AGTCCTGTACTGCTGAAACTGAACTTGTGTTCTTCAAAAAAACGTACAGGCTGAAGAACACTTTTAACTTATGGCTTACATCCCCTACCCTGAAGGGATAGGGGTTTTACGCCATCTTTATAAAATTATAAAAGAATATAAACAGAAAAAAACAGGAGATGATCAATGGCTGGTGTCAATAAAGTTATTATCGTTGGAAATTTGGGAAGGGATCCTGAAATCAGGTATTCACAGCAGGGTGTAGCAGTGGTTAAATTAGCAATAGCCACAAGTGAAGCCTGGACAGACAAACAGGGGCAAAAACAGGAAAAGACTGAATGGCACAGGGTGACTGTTTTTGGTAAGCAGGGAGAGAACTGTGAGAGATATCTTTCCAAGGGCAGGCAAGTCTATGTTGAAGGCAGACTTCAGACAAGCTCCTATGAAAAAGAAGGACAGACCCATTACAGTACAGAGATCATTGCTAACACAGTACAGTTTCTTGGAGGCAGGCAGGATTCAGGTCAGGGTGGCGGAGGTTACCAGGGACAGGGCGGTGGCGGAGGCTATCAGTCTCAGGGTGGCGGCGGTTATCAGCCTGAACCATCTTCCCAGGGAGGAAATTTTCAGGGCGGTGGAGGTTCAACAGCCCAGCCAGGCGGCGGTTATCAATCTCAGCCAGATCAGCCAATGCCTGGACAGGGAGCGTCCCAGCCACCTGAAGATGATATTCCATTCTAGCCGATACCTATTGGTATAGTGTAAATTTAAGGGTATAAAATTCTGATTTTATACCCTTTTTTTGTTTAACACTCTATCATCTCCCTAATCTTAAATTATTATAGGTTCTTGACAAAAAGCATCTTTTTATCTTACAAAACAGGCATGATTGAATTAATTAGAGACAAATTATTAGCATCTGCTAAAGAGTCAGAAAGTCTTTACCATAGGCTTGTTTTGCTTGTTGGTCCGCCGGGGAGTGGAAAAACAATTGTACTTAATAAAGTGGCAGAAAAACTTGGCAGGGATATTATTAATGTCAATCTTGAATTATCAGAGTGTCTTCTTGAAATGACTTCCAGAAAAAGGACATTAAAAATATCTGGGATGTTTGATGAAATTCTTAGTAACGATAAACAGATAGTCATTTTGGATAATATTGAAATCCTGTTTGATGTTGAGTTAAAACAAGACCCTTTATCTCTTTTACAAAAAAGTTCTCGAAATAGAACTATCATTGCTTCCTGGAGTGGTAAAGTAAAGAATAAAAAACTTATATATGCGGAGCCAGGGCATCCAGAATACCGTACATACAATACAAATGATTTTTTAATCGTTGCTATGGATAAAAACAATCATTAATTTAAGGGCAACGGGCAGGCACAGGGACCTGCCCCTACCATTTGCAGTTGCCCGATTGGTTCATGACCGTAGGGGCTGCCCCCTGTGGTTGCCCTTCATCATTTGTTGTGTGCAGACTTAGACCACCAGGGCTGCCCATGGCAGTTATATAAAAAGGCTGACAAGGCATGAAATACTCAGATTTAATACAATTTGATCCCATTGAAACTATCATCCAATTAAGGGATGCTGATGAAACAGATGTTGCCCAGAAGCTGGTAAGCACATATGTTATTTCAGAAGAGATGGCTGAAAGATTAACTACTCTTATTATCCCTCAATTGCAATTTGACCAGCCCATGGACAATAAAGGTTTTCTGGTGGTGGGAAATTATGGAACCGGTAAATCCCATTTAATGTCAGTGGTTTCAGGACTTGCCGAAGATGATTCCTTAGTTGCAGCACTGGACAATGAAGAGGTTAAAACAGCAGTTAAACAAATTTCAGGCCGTTTTAAAGTAGTCAGAACTGAAATTGGTGCAACGACCATGTCTTTGCGTGATATTCTTGTTGCTGAACTTGAAGAGTTTCTCGATGATGTTGGAGTGGAATACACTTTTCCTGAAGCAAGTACGATTTCAAGCCATAAGAATGCTTTTGAAGATATGATGGCAGCTTTTTACAAAGTTTTTCCAGACCATGGGTTGCTTCTAATTGTAGATGAACTCCTTGACTATCTCAGGACCAGAAAGGATCAGGAACTGGTTCTGGATCTTAATTTTCTTCGTGAGATCGGTGAAGTCTGTAAGGATCTCAGATTCCGATTCATGGCAGGTGTCCAGGAGGCTATTTTTGACAGTCCAAGATTTGCCTTTGTTGCAGACAGTATAAGGCGTGTAAAAGACAGGTTTGAACAGATACTTATTGCCAGAAACGATGTAAAATTTGTGGTTGCCCAGCGGCTTTTGAAAAAAGATGCCCGGCAGCAGGCAAAAATCAGGGAATATCTTACACCCTTTGCAAAATATTACAGCAATCTTAATGAACGTATGGATGAATTTGTACGGCTGTTTCCTGTGCATCCTGATTATATTGATACCTTTGAAAGAGTCACCATTGCAGAAAAACGTGAAATACTTAAAACCCTTTCCATGGGCATGAAAAATATTCTTGACCAGGAGGTGCCTGAAGATCAACCAGGGCTGATTGCCTATGACTCTTATTGGAATACCTTAAGACAAAATGCTTCTTTTCGAACTATTCCGGAAATACGTGCTGTTATTGACTGCAGCCAGGTTCTGGAATCTCGAATAGAACAGGCATTTACACGTCCCATTTATAAAGCCATGGCATTAAGACTCATCCATGCTTTATCCATACACAGATTGACAACAGGTGACATTTATTCAGGCATGGGGGCAACACCTGCCGAGCTGCGGGATGGACTCTGCCTTTATGATGATATGATTGCCGAGATGGGAAGTGAAGAACCAGAGCTTGATCTTCAAACCCATGTTGAAACAGTGTTAAGAGAAATACATAAAACCGTCAGCGGTCAGTTTATCTCATCCAATCCAGACAACCATCAGTTTTACCTGGACTTAAAAAAAACAGATGACTTTGATGCCATCATTGATAATAAAGCTTCAACCATTGGAGAATCAAAGCTGGATCGTTTTTTCTATCAAGCATTGAGAAGAGTGATGGAATGCCAGGATACAACCTATGCAACCGGCTATAAAATATGGCAGCATGAACTTGTCTGGCAGGAACATAAGGCAGCCCGTACAGGATATCTGTTTTTTGGCGCACCCAATGAACGTTCAACAGCAGTTCCCCAAAGAGATTTTTATCTCTATTTTCTGCAACCCAATGAACCGCCTCGGTACAAAGATGCCAAAAAACCGGATGAAGTCTTTTTCAAACTCAAAAAGACAGATGAATCATTTCAGACCAACCTGAAAAATTATGCCGCAGCACTGGACCTTGCATCCACATCTTCAGGCAATGCCAAGGCCACCTATGAATCCAAGGCCAATAGTTTTTTAAGACAGCTTGTTAAATGGCTGCAAAAACATATGGCAGAATCATTTGAAGTAACCTACCAGGGCAGAACCAAATCTTTGACTGCCTGGGCCAAAGGTCAATCCATCAGAGAACTTTCAGGTATTGCTCCCCATGAAACCATTAACTTCAGAGATTTGATCAATATTGTTTCAGGCATTATTCTTTCTCCCCATTTTAAAAACCAGGCACCGGATTATCCGGTTTTTTCAATCATGATTACCGGCAGCAACCGGTCCCAGGCTGCCCAGAATACATTAAGAGCCATTGCCGGTCAGAATCGTACCAAACAGGCAACAGCAGTTCTCGATGCCCTTGAACTCCTTGATGGAGAAAGAATAGAACCCAATAAATCCAGATATGCCAACCTTATTCTTGACCAACTCAAACAAAAAGCCCGGGGCCAGGTAGTAAATCGTGGTGAGATCATCAAAGAAGACCATGGCCTGGAATATTATAATCCTGATTCAGCGAGACTTGAACCGGAATGGGCTGTTGTTATCATTGCTGCCCTTGTCTATTCTGGAGATATTATTTTTGCCATACCCGGGAAAAAATTTGATGCAACTTCTATGAAATTAATGGCTGGAACTGCCATGGATGAGCTGATACGATTTAAGCATCTGAAGCAGCCAAAGGAGTGGAATCTTCCAGCTTTAAAAGCACTTTTTGAACTTCTTGACATGACTCCTGGCATGGCACTGCTTATCACTCAGGGTAAAACTGAACCCGTGGTGCAGCTTCAACAAGCTGTTGAAAAGATGGTAAAACGTATTGTAATGACACAGCAGGTTTTGCATAAAGGCCTTACTTTCTTGGGTGTTGATCTGTTAGATGGAGCAAATCTTTCCAAAGAAACTGAAACTATTGAAAAAGCAAAGAAGTTTTTTGAATCTTTACAAGCCTATTCAACTCCTGGGAAACTTAAGAATTTTCAATACAATGCCGGGCAGGTGACAGGTTTTAAAACAGCCATACAGGCTTTAAATGATATTGATATTATTCAGCACTTTATATCTGACATTGGTCCCATGGCTTCCTGGCTTTCAACAGCCCAGGCGGTTTTGCCGGATGATCATGACTGGACAGCAAGGATGCATGCCTTGCACAAAGATATTATCAAAAAAATTCAAGATCCGGATTTCACAGTTGAAAAAATTGCTTCTTCAGATTTTAATCAAAAGCTTTCAGCCTTAAAAAAAGAGTATATCAATACATATATGGATCTGCACGCAAAAGCCAGGCTGGGTGTAAATGATGATAAGCGCAAGGCAAAATTCATGGGAGATCAAAGGCTTGAGACCCTTCAGAAGCTGACTGGTATAGACCTTATGCCTGTACAGCAGTTGAATGATTTTCAAAATCAGCTTGCCTCGTTGAAAAGCTGTTTTTCCATGACTGAACAGGATTTGAAAAAATCACCGATCTGTCCCCATTGCAGTTTCAGGCCTTCTGTGGAAAAACCTTTGGGATTTGGTGACCAGATATTGGATCAGCTTGATGAAAATCTTGATACCATTAAAGACAACTGGATAGAAACTTTGTTAGATAACCTTGAAGACCCTGTTACAAGAGAGAACCTTGATCTATTGAAAAAAGATGAGAAAAAGGCTGTGGATCAATTTATAAGTGCACGAGAACTGCCCCAGCCCCTGGATCACACTTTTATATATGCATTAAAACAGGCTTTGTCAGGATTAACTAAAGTTACCATGGGTGCAGCAGATCTTCAAAAAGCGCTTCAAGTTACAGGTGGCCCTGCAACGCCCGGGGAGATGAAAAAACGGTTTGATGAGTTTATTGACACACTGACACAAGGTAAAGATCCTGTTAAGGTTCGGATTGTTTTAGCACATGAGGTTAACCACTAAAAGTACAAAAAAAAAGGTTTAAATGATGAAAAAAGAGGACTTCCTCAAAAAAAAAAGTAGCCCCATCTAAAGCAAAAAAAATATTTGATGAGGAATTAGTGGTTAATAATGATCCTGTTACCTGCCTGGGCATGGAGTTTGAAAATGATGAAGCCCGAAGAACCTATTTTACTGATATTCTCAGGGAAAAACTCAAAGACCCTGAATTTAAAAAAATAGAAGGCTTTCCCATTGGTGAAGATGAAGATATCCTTGCGTTGTCTGATCCTCCTTATTATACAGCCTGCCCTAATCCCTGGTTAAAGGATTCCATTAAACAGGCTAAGCAAGTTCCTGTGCTAATTAACTATTCTGTGCCTGGAAAAAAAAAGCGTATAGAAAAAATACCCAATGAATTTGATAAAACATTAATTGGTAAGATTGAAAACAGTATAATTCCCCATTGGCATCCCAACAATCGTATGATGGACGGTAAAGAA
>JAYEHB010000408.1:0-5745 GCA_034659375.1 Thermodesulfobacteriota bacterium | reverse complement strand
CTTTTGTTATTTGTGTCGTTATCAAACAGTGAAGATAATTAACCAAAAAGTCAAGATAATGACAATAACGAAAGCCTGACCCCACGCAGCGTCCAGGCCTTGACATGCACAATCCAGAAAGTTGAGTTAATAACCAGCATGGCAAACATAACACTGAATAAATTCCTATGTCCATGATTTTTATTTTTTTTTAAATCTGCTTTAAGGACTCCAAGCTGAATTGAGGAGCGGTTATAAAATTGCCAGGGAGGGGAAAGGATTGCCACTTTTGGTGCAGAAAGATTATGTTTCATAATTCATCAGAATCTTTGTTTTTTTGCCAGTCCGGGCATTGCCGTTTGTGTGATTCATGCCAGCCGGAAGGAACTGGGAAATCATCATATAATTTAGAGCGGTCAGCTTCCAGAAATAGTCTCTGCCTCCCCATAAAATCGGCAGCACACAGAACTCTTCCCTTGGTATCTTTTTTCATCTCATCCAGCAACTGTACGCCTGACATGGATCGTAACAGATGATGATCAAGAATACAAACTGGGATATTTCCGGCAAGGATTTTAACTCTTTTCCGTGCATTCTCAATTTGATCATTGGAAATCTGACGGTAAACAGGAGGCCCGCTCACAAGGAGTATTGTGGGCTGCCACTTCAATATTTGATCAATTGGTTCATCTGAAAGCAGCTGAATATCAGAAGCATGCACAAAAACATCATGCTCATCCTCTATCCGGGTCATCATGACAGTTCCCATGGGTGTATGGCAGAGACCATGGTCCATTGGTTTTGAAAACCTTAAAACTCCGTGATCCTGCCCTTCACAGGGACCAGCATCTCTGTTAAGAGCCATGAGTAGCTGTCTGCGTCTATCGGCGATATGTGCTGTTTCTCTGTCTATGCCTTTTATCCATAAACAAGGTTTCTTTAACAGCTCTTTTACAGGTTCAAGGGATAATTGATAGGAATTTGCATTGGCAAAAGGAATGTGATCGCCGTGTAAATGTGAGATTACAACATCCGTGGCAATTTTTAATTTTTTGATAATGTTGCTGCGTACTCTTTCCCCGGCCCTGACCTGAATGGGATGGGGTAACAGGCCTGCACGTTTATAGCCTAAGGCAACTCCAGGATCGATGAGGATATGATGATGCAGAGTATGTACAATACAGCAGAGACCTCTTACACCTAAAGATTCAGTCCCAAGAATTTCAATACGCATGGATATCACACAACTCTTTTAAAAAGTTTTTCAATTTCATATTGTGACCATTTAATTCTGGTGGGACGGCCATGGGGGCAGTGGTAAGAATTATCACATTTTTCAAGATCATTTAAAAGATTTTCCATTTCACTCTGGTTTAACCTCTGGTTTGCCCGTATGGCACTGTGACATGACATCAGGGTAAAAACTTCATCAAGCCACTCCTCTTTTTGATCATCATCTCCTGCATTAAGACCTGATTCAAGGATCTTTTCAACCATCTCCACAATCAAAGGCTTTATATCTTTGTCATCAATGATTGCAGGAACAGATTTAATAATAAATGTTGAACCGCCAAAGGGCTCAATCTCTATTCCAAGCAAGAGCAGGTCGGGAATTATCTTTTCAAGAAGAGCTGCCTCACGAAAACCAAACTCCATGGTTTCTGGAACAACAAGCCCCTGGGAGGGCGGCCTGAAAGATGCAGCTCTCTTCTTCAGCCTTTCATAAATTATTCTTTCATGGGCTGCATGCTGATCAACAAGAAACAACCCCTGGTCGGATTCTGCAATAATATAAGTACTAAAGGCCTGGCCGATAATATTAAAACAAGAGGCAGATTGAACAGATTCGGCACTATCTTTTGCCAAACCTGTCTCCTGGAGAGGTGCAGATGCAAATTGTGATGCTGCAATTGGGCCTGGTGCTGATTCTGATTCCAGAGCTGATACTGCTGGTTCTGATATAGCTGCTGACTCTGATATTGATGGTGGTGCTGTTTCTGATGTTGATGGAGCAGGTACTGATTCTGGAGCTGATGGTGGTGCAGATACCGGTATTACTGCTGCTTCTGGTGTAGTTGAAGCTGGTTCTGACGATGATTCTGGTTCTGATGTTGCTGCCGGCTTTGATGATGATTCCAGAGCTGTTAATGAGACTGGTATCAACGATGCTTCCGGCGTTGATGCGTCTATTGATGCTGGAGTCTGCATTGATACAGATGCCGGATCAAATATTGAGGTCTCCTCAAAAACCTGTTCTTTTTTCCCCCATTGAAAAAGGGATTGATCAATACTGTGTTTTACACTGGCATCTTGATCACTTCTCTTTTCAACAACCGATCTGTTTCCTCTATTATGCACACTATTATCAAAATGGGGCATTCTCTTTTCCCCGGCAGAAAGAGCCTCCTGTACTGCTCTTGTCACAGCAGAGAAAAGATATTTAGAGTCAGAAAATCTAACCTCACGTTTGGCTGGGTGAACATTTACATCAACCTCATCAAAGGGAATTTTGATAAACAAAAGGCATAAAGGGAATCTGCCCTTCATTATTCTGCCTTTATATCCCCTGAATATGGCAGCGACAACTCCTCTGTCACTGATCATCCTCTTGTTGACAAAAAGCTTTATTCTCTGGGATGTGCTTCTGGTAAGAGAAGGGGATGAAATATAGCCTGACACTCCATAGTTATTCTCTTGTAACGAAACTTTGCACAGATTGCCGGCACTCTCCCTGCCAAGCACCTCAATAGTTCTTTGAAGCAAATCATCTGAACCGGAAAAATTTTTTACCACACGCCTGTTGTGCAAAAGCTTGAATCCAATACCTGGATTACCAAGGGCAATACCGGAAAGCTGGTCTGCAATATGACCCATTTCCGTATTTACTGACTTTAAAAATTTTCTTCTGGCAGGAGTATTAAAATAGAGATCTTTTACTTCAATCATGGTACCGGGCGGTGCACCAGCATCACCGACATCCATGATTTTCCCGCCTTTAATATAAATCCTGGTTCCTGTATCTGAATCTTTCTCCCTGGTGGTGAGAAAAAATTTTGACACAGATGCCATGGAGGGAAGAGCCTCCCCCCTGAACCCAAAACTGTTTATGGCAAAAAGATCCTGATCTGTAAGGATCTTGCTTGTGCCATACCTTTCAATGGCAAGAAGTGCATTATCCCGGTTCATGCCATATCCATTATCAGATACCCTGATAAGATCCCGGCCTCCTTTTTCAATTTCCACGGTGATCCTTGTGGCACCGGCATCAAGAGAGTTTTCCACAAGTTCCTTAACAACAGAGACAGGCCGTTCAACAACCTCTCCTGCTGCAATTTTATTGGAAACTATTTCAGGAAGAATTCTTACATCAGCCATTTAATCTTCAGACTCCCTGACAAAACGCAAAAGAAACTCAGAATCTTCAGGAGTTAGATCAAAACGAAGAGATGCAGAATCCACAAGAGAAACCATATTCTGAGCAGGATTTTCCTCTCTCTCATCTGAAATAAATTTAACAGCTTTTCTTAAATTTTCACCTTCAGGTTGTGTATGTGTCATATTTTTCCTCCTGGTTTTCCTCTGGGAATTTCAAAATTACGACCTGCCATGGAAAATGATTGTTCAAGACCATATCCTGCCCTGATAAGAGTTGACTCATCAAACCTTTTTGCCATGATCTGCAGTCCAATGGGAAGATTATCTGACGAGAGAGCACATGGCACTGAGATCCCTGGAAGCCCTGCCATATTGGCGGACAATGTAAAAATATCTGTAAGATACATGGTAAGGGGATCATCAATCTTCTCACCGATTTTAAATGCAGGCGTTGGTGCAACAGGTGAAATAATAATATCACACTGATCAAAAGCCTTTGTAAAATCATCCATAATCAGGGATCTAACCTTTGAGGCTCTGCCGTAATATTCATCATAATAACCAGCTGAAAGTGCATAGGTTCCGATAATTATACGGCGCTGAACCTCATCTCCAAACCCCATGGATTTTGTCTTTTTATACATCTCAATGAGTTCATCTGCACTTCTGTCCCTGAAACCATACTTCACACCATCATATCTTGCAAGATTTGAGCTTGCCTCTGAAGGGGCAATAACATAATAGGATGCAACAGCATAATCTGTATGGGGAAGGGAAACCTCAACAACCTCAACACCTAACCCTTCAAGCACTTTTTTTGCATCATAAAAAGCCTTTTCCACATCAGGATCAAGACCCTTTACATCCAGGTATTCCTTGGGAATCCCGGCTTTCATCCCCTTAAGACCTTCTTTTTCAAACATCCCAATGCCTGCTGTAAAATCCGGCACCTTAACATTGGCAGAAGTGGAATCATGTTTATCGTGGCCTGCAATAACATTCATCATTATTGCAGCATCCCTGACATCCTTTGTTATGGGCCCGATCTGATCAAGGGATGAGGCATATGAGACCAGCCCAAACCTTGATACCCTGCCGTAGGTTGGTTTTAATCCCACAACACCGCAATGGGAAGCAGGCTGGCGAATGGAACCGCCTGTGTCCGTGCCAAGGGCTGATGTACACAGCCCGGCTGCCACTGCTGCGGCAGAACCTCCGCTGGAACCGCCAGGCACACAATCAAGATTCCAGGGATTTCTGGTTATATGAAAGCCTGAATTTTCCGTGGAAGATCCCATGGCAAACTCATCCATATTGGTCTTGCCAAGGGTAACCGCTCCTGCCTTATTGAGCATGGATACAACAGAGGCATCATAGGTCGGCACAAAATTTGCGAGAATTTTAGAGCCGCATGTTGTTAAAAGCCCTTTTGTGCACAAAAGGTCTTTTAAGGCAAGAGGTATCCCTAAAAGAGGATCCTTTTCATTTTTGGCAAGCCTGCTGTCAGCCCTGTCAGCCTGGCTCAATGCCCCTTCCCTGTCAATAGTTATATATGCACCAATCTCTTTGTCAAGATCTTCAATCCGGTCAAGCAGAGATAATACAAGGTTGCGGGAAGATATCTCCCTTTTTTCAAGCAGATCAGCTGCCTGGTGTATGGTAAGTTCATGCATTTCCATTTAAACTCTACTCCTGTTCACACTTTTTGGTTCACACTTTCTGGTTCATACTTTCTGGTTCACACTTTCTGGTATTCACAAGTCCTAACCCACAATCCTTGGAACTGTATAAAAATCATCATCTCTTTCAGGGGCATTGGCAAGGGTAACATCTGGTCCCGGAGACTCTTCCAACTTATCTTCCCTGAATACATTTGTTTGAAAAACAGCATCAGATGCCAGGGATGCTGAAGAGACATCAGCTTCCTTTAATTTATCAATATACTGCAAAGTCCTGCTGATCTGCCCTGCAAATTTTTCCACCAGAGAATCATCCACCTCCAGACGGGCAAGTTGTGCAATATGCTCCACATCGTTCTTTGTGATTTTCATGTCACTCCTTTTTCATTATTATTCCCTGTACATTCTTTTTTCTTAATTTTTGTAAAGCTTTTTTTGCCTTTTCCCTGTTTTTAAAAGGACCTGTTCTAACCCTGTGCCAGATGGTATCATTGATTTGCCCCATGGTTCTGTAAGAAGAAAACCCCTTTGAGTCAAGAACAACCATCTGATCGACAGCATCTTGTAAATTTTTATATGCTGCAATCTGAATCATATAATTATCATCTCCAGGCAATGACTCGTTACTATTTTCAGGCAATTTCCGGTGACTATTTTTTTTTAAAGGTTCCGGCGATGATTTAATCCTGGGTTTTGCCTTGGGCTTAACCTC
>JAYEHB010000407.1:0-5748 GCA_034659375.1 Thermodesulfobacteriota bacterium | reverse complement strand
TGAAATTGTTTTTTTTTAATATTTTGGAGGAGAGGTTGTTTTTCAGGTTTCTGATATATTCAGGTATGACAACCATTCCCTTGGAGGATAGAAAATAGAGATAAAATTTATTTAAATTTTATTTGGTTTAAAGTTTCATTAAAATTGGAGGATTCATGATTGTTGCGGAGAGAAAACCCTTTGATGAGATAAAGAGCATGGTGGCTGGATACAAAAAAGTTCTGACCATTGGCTGCGGAACATGTGTTGCAGTCTGTCTGGCAGGAGGCTCTAAAGAGGTTGAGACCCTTAATGCTGAGTTGAATCTGGCATTCGGAAATGACGATATTGAGTTTGGAGCGGAGACCCTTGAACGGCAGTGTGATATGGAGTTTCTGGAAGAACTTGATGCAAAGGCTGATGAGTATGATGCCTTTCTTTCCATGGCCTGTGGTGCAGGAATACAATTCCTTGCTGAACGTTTTCCTGATAAGCCGGTTTTTCCGGCTGTGAACACATCTTTTATAGGTGTGAATCTTGATGTTGGATGGTATGAAGAAAAATGCCGGGCGTGTGGTAATTGTGTTCTTGGAATGACAGGAGGGATCTGTCCTGTGACCATGTGTGCCAAGTCCCTTTTTAACGGACCTTGTGGAGGAACCAATCAGGGAAGTTGTGAAATTGATCCTGATCAACCCTGTGCATGGTTTAAAATTTATGAACGTCTTGCAGCCCAGGGCAGGCTTGATCAGATAATTGAGCTATCTCCGCCCAATGACTGGAGTAACCAGAAACCCAGAAAAATTATTCAGCCGGGATATGAGGAACGGGTTAAAACCCTGGGATGATTTTACAGATCCAGTTTTTTGATAATAAATATTATGCAGGGAGATATCAATATGAAATCAGGAAGTAATCTTGAAAAAATACTAGCCGCCGGACATTTTGCCTTTACCGGGGAAGTTGGACCGCCACGGGGAGCAAATGTTGAAGCACTGAAAGAAAAAGTGGCATATCTAAAGGGAAATGTGGATATGGCCAATATCACTGATAACCAGACCGCCATGGTTAGAATGTCCTCCTGGGCAGCATCTCTGATCTGCATGGAAGGTGGCGTTGAACCAAATTTTCAGATGGTGTGCCGTGATCGCAACAGGCTTGCCATGCAGGCTGATATCCTTGGTGCCTATGCCCATGGAATAAGGAATATGCTCTGTCTTTCAGGGGATCACCAGATGTTTGGGGATCATCCCCAGTCAAAGGGTGTTTTTGACCTTGATTCCATGCAGCTTATCTATATGTTAAAAAAGATGAGAGATGAGGGAAAGTTTCTTGGGGGAGCAGACATTGACGTGCCTCCTGAAATGTTCATAGGAGCTGCTGCAAATCCCTTTGCTGATCCCTTTGAATGGCGGGTTCATCGTCTTGCCAAAAAGGTTAATGCCGGAGCTGATTTTATCCAGACCCAGTGTGTCTATAACATGGACAAAATTCGTGAATGGATAAGGCAGGCAAATGATATGGGACTTACTGAAAACGTTGCAATTCTGCCTGGGATTACACCCATGAAGAGTATTGGTATGGCAAGGTACATGCAGAAAAAAGTGCCGGGTATGGATGTTCCTGAGGAACTTATCAATCGCCTTAAGGGTGTTGACAAGAAAAAAGTTGCCGATGAAGGCATAAAGATCGCCTGTGAACAGATTGAGGAGTTTAAAGAGACAAAGGGTATTGCAGGAGTTCATCTCATGGCCATTGAGTGGGAACATAAGGTCCCTGAAATTGCTGAAAGAGCAGGTATGCTGCCAAGACCGGACGTTAATTAACAACGAAGGAGTTTCCAATTGAACAATCAAACCGGAAAAGTGATGGTAGTTGGGGGCGGTATTGCCGGACTTACTGCTGCATGGGAGCTTTCCAGGCAGAATATCAATGTGGAGCTTGTTGAGAAGAGCTGCTTTCTTGGAGGTCACAGCATTGGATTTACCTGTAAGGCAACTGATAAATGTCAGCAGTGCGGAGCATGCAGTGTTGAGCAGATGCTGGCAAATGTTGTAAATGAACCCCTGATAAATGTTCACTTAAGAACTGAAGTTAAAAAGATGGAAAAAAGTGCTGGTTTTAAGGCTCTTCTGGTAAAGAGCAGTCTTGATACTGACACCCCGGAAGTTTTAACAGGATTTTCCAGACACAATTCACCTTTATATGTTGAGACTTCCCAAACCATGGAAGGTACTCCCGAAGGTGTTGAAAATATAGCAAACATGGGTACAGAAGCAGAAATTGTTATTGATGCTGTTATTCTTGCAACTGGATATTCGCCATTTGATCCTGAACAGAAATCCACATATGGTTATGGAAAATGGGAAAATGTTATAACCGGCATGGAACTTGAGAACATGCTCCGGGAAAAGTCTATTCTTGTAAGACCCTCGGATGGGAAAGTACCTGAAAAAATAGCGTTTATCCAGTGTGTGGGATCAAGGGACGAACGTCTTGGACATCTCTGGTGTTCCGAGGTGTGCTGTGCCTATGCCATGCGCATGGCAGCCAATATAAAATTTAACAGCCAGGATACAGAGATCTCTATTTTTTACATTGATATTCAAAATACAGGAAAAGAGTTTCCCCTGTTTTATGAAAAGATTAAATCAGATGTAAGATTTGTCAGAACCATACCTGTTGATATCTATCCTTTGGAAAATGCAAGGCTTGAACTAAGGCATATGGCTGAGGATGAGGGAACCCCGGCATCGGAAGAGTATGATCTTGTGGTACTTTCTGTGGGAATTATGCCTGGAGCTGATACAGCCGGTATTTCAGAAATTTTTGATATCCCTGTTAATGAAGATGGTTTTCTTGATAACAAAATTAACCAGGGCGTTTTTGTTGCAGGCACGGCCGCAGGCCCTGGAAGTATTGCAGATACAATTGCTGATTCAGGAAAGAGAGCCTATGATGTCATTCAATATCTGGGGGTGATCAAATGATTGATATTAATATAAGCAAAGATGTTCTGGTTCTTGGCGCCGGGGCGGCAGGACTTGAAGCTGCTGAAAAAATTGTTGCCTGTGGATACAATGTTCTGGTACTTGGTAAAGGTGAGGCTAAAGGTTCTGATAAATTTGAGGTGATAACCCATGGAACGCTTGCAGCCTTTGCAGGTGTTGCAGGAGATTTCAGGGCAGCCATTGCTAAGGGCGGTGAAATCAGTGAACGTACATTTGGTGCAGTGGTTGTAGCTCCTGAATATCAGAACGAACCTTTAAATGAACAATATGGTCTGTCTCTAAATGAGAGGGTTGTAACCCAGACCCGGATGGAAGCCCTTCTTAACAGTAAGGAAGGAGAGGAAAAACTTTTAAATAAGAATGGTTCAACCATAGCTTTTGTTACAGGATTTGGTCAGGAAGGTGATACTGAGTCTACAAAAAGGACGCTTGAATCAGCCCTTAGCGTACAAAAACTTGCAAATTGTAAAGCCTATATATATGCAGGTAATGTCAAAGTAGCTGCAGATGGACTTGAAAGGCTTTTTACAGAGGGACGGCATAAAGGTGTTGTCTGTTTTAAACCTGAAAAAATGCCTGAAATTACAGAGGAGAATGGTAAGCTGAAAATTGTTGCCAAAGATCCTGTTATCAGGGACGAGGTTGAGCTTGAGCCTGATTATATTGTTGTGGAAGAGCGTGTAAGCGTTGCTTTAGATGATATGAATATTGCTTCTGTTCTTAGGATAGACAGTGATCTTGACTGTTTTCTGCCAAGCAATAATGTCCACAGGTTTCCGGTAAATTCCAACAGAGAGGGTATCTTTGTTGTTGGTAATTTTAAAGAAGCTGCCAATGCAGCACTCAGGGTAAAAGAGTTTATCAAGGATGGAGTGAAACAGGTTGCTGAAGCCTGTGCTGTTGTTGATGATAAAAAATGTGTAATCTGCCTTACATGTTACCGCTGCTGTCCCCATGGAGCAATTTTCTGGGAAAATGGTGCTGCCGTGATATCTCCTGTTGCTTGTCAGGCATGTGGTATCTGTGCCAGTGAGTGTCCCATGGATGCGATTCAGATCGGAGATTTTACGGATGATGATTTAAAGAGAGATATTAAAGAGGCAGTTGCATCCACAGGTGATGATACCTCCATAGTTGCTTTCTGCTGCCGGAATTCAGCCTTTGAAGCAGGCCAGGCGGCTTTAGCCTTTGGATCAGAATTTCCGGCTGGTTTTAGAATGATAGAGGTGCCCTGTGCAGGCAAGGTGGATGTTGAATTTATTATGAATGCCCTTGTTTGTGGTGCAGATGGTGTGATTGTTGCAGCATGTCATGAAGGAAACTGCAAGGCTGAAAAGGGTAATCTTTTTGCAAAATGGCGGGTCAACGAGATACGCCAGAGACTTGCAGCCATGGGGCTTGACAAGGAGAGAGTCTCCTTTGTAACGGTTGCATCCAATATGGCAGACGATTTTGCAGGTAAAGTAAAAGCTTTTGCCGAAAAAATTAAAGCTTAAAGATTAAAGCTTAATATTGGATTTGGGATACTGAAAGGGCGCAGCATATCAGCCTCAGGCTGATATACTGCGTTTTTTAAGCTTTTTAATTAACCATTGGAACTGTCAGCCCTCCATCCATGAGAAAGAGTATTTCTGCATTTTTACCCTTTTTTTCAATTGCCTTGTCAAGGGCATCCTGGAGAGAATCAAAAGGTTTGATAAAGAGTTTGGATAGAACATCATGCTCAATATCAGTAACCCCCCACATCTCTGCCCATATTCCAATTTCAGCCATTTTGGCAGCTTTGTGATATCCAAGCACATAACCTTTTTCTATTGTCTCAAGGGCATCCTTTGGAGTATCACTGTTTCCTAAAAGATCTGCAAAGGCTTTGCCTCCAATGCCGCATCTGCATTTTGCCACAAGGATCATGATTCCGTTCTCTTTTAAGGCAAGTTTGGCATTATCTATGCCTTTCTGTGCCTGATAAAGATCAATATCCTGGGGAAATTTAACAACGGAAACAACTATGTCTGCCTTTTGTTTTAAAGGTGCTGCAAATACCTCATTTGCACTGTCAATGGCTGCTGAAAATGAATCATGGATATCACCGGCTGTTACAGCATAAATTCCATGATTTTTATCCAGAACAGTCATAATTGCAAAAATTTCATTTTTTACGGTTTTAATGGCGTCTTCCATATCCTCATGTACTGGATTGCCCTTTAAGGCAAGGGATTTTGCTTCAGGCACAAGGGCTAATTTATGGTTTTGCTCAATTGTGTCATAGCCGGCAATTCCAGGTAAAAAGGATTTTCTGCCTCCGGTATAACCTGCAAAATAGTGAGGCTCCACAGACCCAATTATCATGATTTTATCTGCCTCAACCCCGGCTTTGTTGACAAACATCTCAGTACCGTTGGTGGATTTTCCCAAAAAAACCATATCTTCACTTTTTTTGGCATCATGCACTATAATCTTATCTTTGATTTTTTCATAATGTCTGCCAAAAATCTGCAGGTATTCTTCTTCAGTCGGTCCTCTGTGGACACCTGTTGCAATGATGAATTTTACAGGAATTTTTGTTATATCATTAAAAATAATATCCAGAATCTGTTTTGTCGGGGTGGGCCTGGTTGCATCATTTACAATGACCAGAAGATCCTTTGCGTCGGACAGAAAGTCTAAAAGGTTTTTACTGTTAATGGGATTATTCACAGCCTGGATGATGAGTTTTTCAGGATCATCAATAAAAACATCGTTTGCCTCCAGGAAACTC
>JAYEHB010000406.1:0-5753 GCA_034659375.1 Thermodesulfobacteriota bacterium | reverse complement strand
AATGGGAGACTGACAGATAAAGTCTTTCCCATCCCACGATTCAACAGTGAAGATAAAAAAAGAGATCAGGTTGAGCTGACAAAAACTGAAAATGCACAGCCGGCAATAGGAACCCTGTCTATAGGATTCTATAAGGTTTTTAAGAATGCCGGATATGCATCGGATTTTACAGCAGGTCACAGTTTTGGTGAGTTGACAGCGCTCTTTGCATCCGGGGTTATCAGTGAAAAAGATTTTTATTATCTTGCAATGTCCCGGGGAAAGGCCATGGCAGCACCCGAGGATAAGAATTTTGATGCCGGAGGAATGGCTGCTGTAATGGGAGATATTGATAATCTTGAAGATGATTTAAAAGGTTATCCTGATATTAAGATTGCCAACTATAATTCCAATAAACAGGTAGTCATTGCAGGCTCAACAGAAGCTGTTCAAAAAGCAGCACCAATTCTAAAAGAGAAAGGCTATAAGGTGATTTTACTTTCAGTCTCCGCAGCCTTTCATACAGATCTTGTCGGCCATGCACAAAAGCCCTTTGCCAAAGCACTTGATGCCGTTGAGTTTAAAAAACCGACTCTGCCTGTTTTTTCCAATACCACATCAAAAAAATATCCTGAAGATCCCAAAGAGATTAAAAAGATATTAAAAAATCATCTTCTTAACCCTGTTCTTTTTAAAGACGAGATTGAAAATATTTATAATTCAGGTGGAAGAATTTTTGTTGAATTCGGACCTAAAAATATACTTGCAAAGTTGGTTGGTAATATTCTTGAAAAAAAGGAGCATATTGCAATAGCCGTTAACAGCAGCCCTAAAGGATGCAGTGATAAAGGGATGAGAAAAGCAGCTGTTGAACTCTGTGTGTGCGGGATTCCCCTTGAAGATATCGATCCATACAGGATTTTACCTGAAAAACCAGAAGTAAAAAAATCCGGGTTAATGAATATTACCTTGAACGGCAGCAACTATGTCAGTGAGAAAACCAGAAAAGCCTTTGAGGATTCATTGAGCGACGGCTTTAAAATCAAACAGGCAATACCTGAAATAATAAGGGAAACCGTTGAGGTGCCCGTTGAAAAAATAGTTACAGTGGTTAAGGAAGTACCTGTAGCAGTACCTGTAAAGGCAGAAATATCAGGGAAGGATAATCATACCATCCCGGTATTGGCAAAGGGAGAGAAAATTATGAAAAACAGTAGTTCAGACTTTAACCATGAGATGGAATCCATTCAGAACGGAATTGATAAGTTTTTCAACCATCAGAGTGAAACCCTGTCCGTTCATGCACAGTATATCTCAAATGCCGGAGATTATACCAGATCGTTCTATGATCTCATGGATAAGCAATTTGAACTGGTCAGGCATAATCCTCATGTGAAAATTCCAGAAAATATCGGTAAAAGTATGGAGATGTTTCATCAATACCAGGGTGAAACATTGAAGGTTCATGCAGACTATTTGAAACAGAGCTCAGATGTCTCTATCTCTGCATTAAGTCTTGTAAAAACAGGTTGTTCCGGGGGAGTGAACAACAGCAGCCCCGGCATTGGCATTACCATGAAACCTGAGTCTGCTCTAATTGCGGCAAGTTCTGATTCTGTTTTGGAATCAGCGCCTGAAACATTGCCTGAAGTATTACCTGAAACATCACCTGAAACATCACCGGAAACATCACCGGACAAGAAACCTGAATTTGTTTCCAATGTATATATCCCTGATCATATTGCCAATAACCTGAAGGTCACACCTGACCTGAAGGTCACAAGGAAAATGGAAGGTGAGATACCAGAAGAGTCATTACCCCTTGAAACCGTATCAGATAGTGCAGAACAAAACTCAGTTGATGCCGGAAACATAAGGGATATAATGCTTGAAGTGGTTTCGGAAAAGACCGGATATCCTGTTGAAATGCTTGATCTTGACATGGACATGGAAGCGGATCTCGGCATTGATTCAATCAAGCGGGTTGAAATTCTGGCCGCTGTAACAGAAGCATGCCCGGAAATTCCCGGGGTAAAGCCTGAAGAACTTTCCGAGCTTAAAACCCTGGGGCAGATTGTTGAAAAATTTGCAGGGACTGCGTCTTCTCTGTTGGAAAAAACAGATCATGGCGCTGAAACCTCTACGTCTTCATCCGTGACTTCATCCGCGTCTTCATCTGCAACTTCATCTTCCAATGTAAATGCTGACGATTTAAAGCGTGTAATGCTTGAAGTGGTCTCTGAAAAGACCGGATATCCTGTTGAAATGCTTGAATTTGACATGGATATGGAAGCAGATCTTGGCATAGACTCCATTAAACGTGTGGAAATCCTTGCCGGCGTGACCCAGATTTTTCCTGATATCCCCGAGGTCAATCCCGATGAACTGTCCCAACTTAAAACCCTTGGTGAAATAGTTGAACGAATGGGGGGGGCAGGGGTAGCTCAAACTGAGCCTGTAAAAGAGTCTGCAAAACCAGAGCCTGCAAAAGAGGATGAAAAGGAAAATAGTGTTTCTGAAAATCATGGCGTAACAAGAAGCCTGGCAGTATTAAAAAGTATCCCGGCTCCTGATAGGCTTGATTTTAAGTTAAATGACAAAGATTGTTGTGTTTTAACCGATGATGGAACAGAACTTACCTGGCTTCTTGCAGATGGTCTTGAAAAGAGAGGTTTTAACCCCGTTGTTTTAAGTTATCCAGAGACTGTGGTTAAAGCACATTCAAGGGCAGATGATGGAATGAGGTTACATGTAACCTTAAAGTCACACGTCAAAAAAGAGGTTCTTTCAGATATGCGCGAGGAGACACTCGCAGCTATATATTCAAAGATTGAGAAAACCCACGGAAAAATCGGTGGGTTTATACATTTAAGCCCCAAACCTTCTCTTTCATCCAGGGATTCGCTCTCTTTTAAGGAGAGTGAAAAGGATATTCTTCTAAGTGTGTTTCTTTCGGCCAAGCATCTTAAAAAATCCCTTACCGAAAAAAGAGGGGAGAGACAGTTTTTTGTTGTGGCTGCAAGAATGGATGGCAAACTGGGTATGACCGGTAAAAACACAAGCCTTGTTTCAGGTGGTTATTTCGGATTGACCAAAACATTGAACCTTGAATGGCAGGATGTATTCTGCCGTACCATAGATCTCTCCTGTGATCTTGCAAGCAAAGAAGCTTTTTTGGCCATTGAAAGGGAGATTCTTGATCCAGACAAAAGAGTAAGTGAAACAGGCGTTGGTAAAGAGGGTCGGTTTACACTGGAAGCTGTTGCAGCTTCACCGGAATTTGAAGAAAAGAACCATGGGATTTCTGAAAAATCAGTCTTTCTTGTGAGCGGCGGGGCCAAAGGGGTTACTTCTCAATGCGTCCGTAAACTGGCAGAAGATACAAGGTGCAGCTTTATACTTCTTGGACGATCTCTCTATTCAGGAAAATCTGAACCAGACTGGGCAGTTGGAATAAGTGACAGCGCTGAATTGAAAAAGGCTGTCATGGTTGAGCTTAATAAAAACAATGAAAAGCCGACACCTAAGCTTATCAACGAAATGATTAAACCTGTTTTATCTGACAGGGAAATTCTGGCAGGTCTGGAAAAAATAAGAGCCACCGGAGCAAAAGCCATATATGTGTCAGCAGATGTAACGGACGGCAGAGCTGTAAAGAAAAATATTGAGACAGCTGTTCAAACACTTGGGGAAATTACAGGAATCATCCATGGCGCCGGTGTGCTGGCAGATAAATTCATAGAGGATAAGACCATTGTTGATTTTAATGCAGTCTATTCCACAAAGATAATCGGTCTTGAATCACTTCTCTTTTGTGTGAAACCTGAAAAGCTTACCCATGTTGCTCTTTTTTCATCTGCGGCAGGATTTTTCGGAAATGAAGGTCAGTCTGATTATGCCGTTGCAAATGATATATTAAACAAAGCATCCTACAAAATCAGAGCTCTCTTTCCTGACTGCCATGTAAATTCCTTTTGCTGGGGACCATGGGATGGCGGCATGGTAACTCCCCAGTTGAAAAGAATGTTTGAACAAAAAGGGATTGAGGTTATTCCCATTGATCAGGGAGCTGCTCTTTTTTCAGAAGAGATGAGAATGGTTGACTCTTTTTCCCAGATACTTGTTGGAAGCTCCATGCTGTATAATGCAGAAGTTAAAGACAATACCCTTAAAAAATACAGGATCATAAGCAGCATAAAGCTCGCAGAGAATAATTTTCTCCATGATCATTCAATTGGCGGTCATCCTGTTCTTCCAACGGTTTGTGCAACTTCCTGGATGGCTGAGTCCTGTGAAAAACTCTATCCGGGTTTTAGATTTTTAAGATGCCGAAATTATAAACTCTATAAAGGTATTGTGTTTGATGGAAATGAGCCAAAAGAGTTTATTTTAAACATTATTGAGACTGATAAATCGGATGATATAACCTTTGGGGTTAAAATAACATCTGACAATAATGGCAAAACCGTAAATTATTATTCTGCTGACATTGTAATCTCAAATAGATTGCCAAAGGCAAAAGTGATAAGCGATTTTGATTTGACTGAAAATAATGCGGAAGATGGATCTGTTTTTTACGAGAATGGAACTCTATTCCATGGCCCCAATTTTCAGGCCATTGAAAAGATATTAAACAGCTCAGATAAAGGACTCACCATGGAATGCCGTATCCCTGATGTTTTGATTAAGGATCAGGGGAAGTTCAGGATTGGAACCTTTAATCCCTATGCGGCTGATGTTCAGTTCCAGAGCATGCTGATCTGGGTGAGAAAATTCATGGATGCAGGATCTCTTCCAATGAGTGCTGCAGATGCTTTTCATTATGCAAATGTGCCCCTTGATAAAAAGTTCTATGTAACGCTTAATGTAACTAAAAAAACACAATCCAGTATATGTGCGGATATCTATACCCATGACGAAAACGGGAAGGTGTATACATATGTAAGTGGAGCAGAGGTTACATTCAGCAAACAGTTGAATGAACTTTTTGAAAAAGCGGTATAAATTATGGGCAGAAAAATTGCCGTAACAGGCATTGGTGTCATAAACGGTTTGCGTAAAGGAGTAACTCGTTTTAACCAGAGTATCTATGACTGCACATTTGATGGATTTTTTTCAGAGAGAACAAAAATTGAAGATTTAATTAAATGTGCAGCAGATGATGTAAAATCTGATCTGTTTACGTGTGACCTTCAGGTTACGTGTGACCTTCAGGTTGCGTGTGACCTTCAGGTTACGTGTGATCGTCAGGTCAAAAACGGTTTTGCACAGACTGCGATTATTCAGATATCAGATAAAATATCTTTAGAAGAGACAGCTTATGAGTTTAAAGAGTCCTCTGTACAGCCTGATTTTTTAACTGCTTTTGTAAAAGCTAATCTCTTGCTTGATAGAGGCGCGGTAACCTCCGTGATTGTCATCTCTTTTGCAGGGGCAGTTGTGTTAAGGGATTTTGATCTGGCTGTTGCAGAAAATGATAGAATTTATGCAGCCATGGAAAAAACAGTATTGTCATATGAGAGTGGGGGTAACAGAGAGACCATCACCTCTGAAGATCTTTCAGCTTTTATTCCGTTTTTTGCAGGATTAGAGAATGAGGCTTGTAGCGAGACCCTTATCTCTGAAGACTTTCCAGCTTCTATCCCGTCTTTTGCAAGATCAGATAATGGGGAGGAAAAAGAGATCATTATCCCTGAAGGGGTAAACTGTTGCACAATCTGTTGTGAAAATTTAAGAGATCTGACACCCAGAAGAGTTGCAGAACTCTCGGCCTT